>JBEBDM010000024.1:0-3534 GCA_041156905.1 Actinomycetota bacterium
GCTCCGTCGCCGGTGCGGCTGACGGCCGACACGACGGCGAAGGTGCCGATCACGAGCACGGCGTAGAGCAGCGCGTACATCATCGTCGCCTCGTGGCCGGTGCCGGCCTCCGGGGAGGAGATGTGCAAAGCCGCCTCGACGCCGACGAGCATGAACCCGGCGTGGCTGACGCTCGAGAAGGCGAGCATGCGCTTGACGTTGGTCTGCACGACCGCCATCGTGGAACCACCCACGAGCGTCACGGCGCACAGCGCCCACACGACCGGCCGGGAGTCGTCGGCCCACTGCGGCAGCGTGCTCACGAGCACCCGCAGCATCGCGGCGAACGCAGCGGCCTTCGCGGCCGACGCCATGAACGCCGTCACCGGGGTGGGAGCACCCTCGTAGACGTCGGGCGTCCAGAAGTGGAACGGCACCGCCGCCACCTTGAACATCAGGCCCACCGACAGCAGGGCGACACCAGCGAGGGCGAGAGCCTCGTGCCGACGGGTCGAGTCGACCACGAAGGTGAAGGTCTCGCTGATCCGGGTGAAATTGGTCGAGCCAGTGGCGCCGTAGATCAGCGCCGCGCCGTAGAGGAACAGCGCCGACGAGAAACCGCCGAGCACGAAGTACTTGAGGCCGCTCTCCTGGCTCTTGACCCGGCGACGATGGCTCGCTGCGAGCACGTAGAGGGCGATCGAGAGGATCTCGAGGCCGAGGAACAGCACGACGAAGTCGTTCGCCGCCGCCATCGTCACGCCGCCGATGGCCGACATGAGGAACAGGGCGTAGATCTCGGGAGAATCCTGGCCCTCACGCGTGAGGTAGTCGGAGGTCGTGAGCGACACGAGTGACACGGCCGCCGCGATCACGATGGTGATCCAGAGCGTCGTATGGTCGAGGCGGGCGGCATCGGCCACCAACGTCGACGGACCGTCGACATCGACGCGATGCCACAGCGCGAGCGCGGCAGCGATCGTTCCGAGTCCGGTGGCTGCCGACACGGCCGCGTACAGGTGCTTGGGCCACTGCGGCGTCAGCGAGCCGACGAGCAGCAGGAACAGGGTTCCGCCCAGCAGCACGAGGAGCGGTGACAACGACGACCAGACGATCTCCGGCCCTTGCAGGGTCTCGGCGAGCACGCCCATCAGCCCTCTCCCTCTTCCGACTCCATCACCGGCACCTGCCAGTCGGAGTGCTCCTGCACGTGCTCGAGCAGACGGTCGACCGACGGCTCGATGCGCTCCAGCATCGGCTTCGGGTACACACCCGAGAACACGATGAGGACGATGAACGGGAGCAACAACATTCCCTCACGAGCACGCAGTTCGGCGAACGACGAGTTCGCCTCGTCGGGCTCGGTGTGGAATACGCGCTGGTAGGCCCACAGGAGGTACAGCGCAGCGAGGATCACACCGGTGGCCGCCACGACGACCCACCAACGGGCCGTCGGGAACGAACCGATGAGCACCAGGAACTCGCCGACGAAACCGTTGAGTCCGGGCACACCGATGCTCGAGAGCATCACGAGCATGAACACGCCGGCGAAGATCGGGGCGACCTTCTGTAGTCCACGCAGCTCGGCGATCTGACGCGTGTGACGACGCTCGTAGATCATGCCGACGAGGAGGAACAGTGCGCCGGTGCTGATGCCGTGGTTGATGTTCTGCATCACACCGCCAGTGATCGCCTCGCTCGTGAGGGCGAACGTACCGAGCACGATGAACCCGAGGTGGGCGACCGACGAGTAGGCGACGAGGCGCTTGAGGTCCTTCTGCATCGTGGCGGCGATCGCGCCCCAGATGATGCCGATCGTGGCGAGGGTCAGGAAGACCGGGCGAGCCCAGACCGCCGCCTCGGGGAAGAGGTACACGCCGAAGCGGAGCAGACCGTACGTGCCGAGCTTCAGCAGAACACCGGCGAGGATCACCGAGCCACCGGTGGGTGCCTGCGTGTGCGCGTCGGGCAGCCACGTGTGTAGCGGGAACAACGGCACCTTGACCGCGAAGGCGATGGCGAACGACATGAACAGCCAACGTCCGGTCGAGGTCGCGAAGTCACCGTTCTCGGCGATCTTCACGAGGTCGAAGGTGATCTGCCCGTCGTCGGCCTTGGCGATCACTGCCGTGGCGATGATGCCGACGAGCATGAAGGCCGAGCCCACCATCGTGAAGAGGAAGAACTTCGTGGCGGCGTAGACCCGATCGTCGTAACCCCATCCGCCGATGAGGAAGTACATCGGCACGAGGACGATCTCGAAGAAGACGAAGAACAGGAAGAGGTCGAGGCTGATGAAGCTGCCCATCACCCCGGCCTCGAGGAGCAACATCCACGAGAGGTACCGCTTGTGGTCGTGATGCGGGTCGACGCCGACGATCACGAGCGGGAAGAGGATGCCGGTCAGGACGACGAGGAAGAGCGAGATGCCGTCGAGTCCGAGGTGCCACGAGATCCCCCACTGGGAGATCCAGGGGTGGAGGCTCACGAACTGGTAACCGTCGGCGCCCTTCTCGAAGGCGAACAGCGACCACAGTGCGAGGCCGCCGGTGAGGACGCTCGTCAACAGGGCGGTCGCCTTCACGAGGTCGGGCTGCCGCTTCGACAGCAACGCCACGAGGAGCGAGCCGACGGCCGGCACGAGGACCAGCAGGGAGAGAATCGGGAAGTCGATCACAGGACCCCTCGCAGGAGGACGAACCAGACCAGCAGGAGCACCACACCGACACCGACTCCGGCGGCGTAGGTACGGACGTTGCCGCTCTGGACCTTGCGGGCGCCAGTGGCGGCGCCCTTCACGAGTGCGCCGGCCCCGTTGACCGCACCGTCGACGACGTGCGAGTCGGCCCAGGTGACGGCGTCGAACGCCGCACGACCCGGTCCGCCCATGAAGGCGCTGACCGCGGAGTCGTACTTCCAGCCGTCGGCGAGGATCTGCGGCTCGATCGGCTTGGCCTTGTGCTTGGCGTAGACCATGACCGCGGCCGTGATACCGGTGAGCCCGGCGGCGACGGCGACGGCCATCAGCACGTACTTGAGATCCTGGGCGGCGGCCGAGAGGTGGTGCTCGCCCTCCTCCACCACCGGCTCGAGCCAGTGCTCGAGGCGGTGCAGGCTCTTCGAGAACGGCAGCTGGATGAACCCACCGACCATCGAGAGCCCGGCGAGGACCACGAGCGGCAGCAACATGATCCACGGGCTCTCGTGCGGGGTGTGCTCGCCGTGGGCGTCGTCCGCGTGGGCGTGGGCGTCGTCGACCTTGACGGCCGCATGCTCGTCGGCAGCGTGCTCGTCGGCGGCAGCGTCGTCACCGAGGACCAGGTCGCCGTGGGCGCCGTGCTCGGCGTGCGCGTCGTGCCAGCGGGCCTTGCCGTAGAAGACCATGACCACCTGGCGGGTCATGTAGTAGGCGGTGAGCAGCGCCGTGACGAGACCAACGGCGTAGAGCACGGGGCTCTTGTCGTAGGCGAACAGCAGGATCTCGTCCTTGCTCCAGAATCCCGCGAACGGCGGGACTCCGGCGATCGCCAACCAGCCGATGATGAAGGTGATGGC
>JBEBDM010000025.1:0-6737 GCA_041156905.1 Actinomycetota bacterium
ACCAGGAGTTCATCCAGATCGACACCACCAACGTGCTGTTCATCTGCGGTGGTGCCTTCGCCGGGCTCGAGCAGATCATCGAGAACCGTGTCGGTCAGAAGGGCATCGGCTTCAACGGCACGGTGCGGAGCAAGAACGACCAGGACGTTGGCGAGATGTTCGCCCAGGTGCAGCCCGAGGACCTCCTGAAGTTCGGCATGATCCCCGAGTTCATCGGCCGTCTGCCGATGGTGGGTGCGGTGCGCAACCTCGACCGCGAGGCGCTCATCAAGATCCTCCTCGAGCCGAAGAACTCCCTCGTCAAGCAGTACCGGAAGATGTTCGAGTTCGAGGACGTCGAACTCGACTTCACGCGCGAGGCCCTCGAGTCGATCGCCGATCTCGCCCTCCAGCGCGGTACCGGTGCTCGTGGCCTGCGTGCCATCCTCGAGGAAGTCCTGCTCGAGGTCATGTACGAGCTCCCCGGTCGCACCGACGTCGCCTCGGTGGTCGTCGACGCCGACACCGTGCTCTCCAAGGTCGCTCCCGCGTTCACTCCGCGCGGTCCGGTCGCGAAGAAGCCTCGTCGCCAGGCGAGTTAGCCCGGAGACCAGACGACGATGAGTTACAGCGACGCACTCGAGTACCTCGACGCGCACGCCAGTTACGAGGTCACCGGGCGGATCGAGTCGCCGACCATCGAGCGGATGCAGACGATCGTCTCGGCGATGGGCGATCCCCAGAGCGCCTACCCGGTGATCCACGTGACAGGGACCAACGGCAAGGGCTCGACCTCGCAGATGATCACCCGCCTGCTGATGGCCCAGGGACTCACGGTCGGGACGTACAGCAGTCCGCACCTCGAGCGCCTCAACGAGCGGATCATGCGCAATGGCGAGCCGATCTCCGACGAGGAGTTCGCCGAGCAGATCGCCGCGGTCGCCGACGCCGAGGTCATCACCGGTGTCCGCCCGTCGTACTTCGAGGCCCTCACGGCCGCTGCGTTCCGCTGGTTCGCCGACGTGGCCGTCGACGTGGCGGTGATCGAGGTCGGGCTCTTGGGGCGTTGGGACGCCACCAACGTGGTCGATGGCCAGGTCGCCGTGCTCACCAACGTCGGGATCGACCACACGGAGTTCGCCGGCCCGACCAAGGCCCACATCGCCGCCGAGAAGTCGGGGATCGTCAAGGCCGGCAGCGCCGTCGTGATCGGCGACACCGATCCCGAGATCGTCGACATCTTCCGCTCGGCCGGTGGTGCCAGCCAGATCGTGCGCGGTGACGACTTCGACTGCCTCGAGAACCAGCTCGCGCTCGGTGGCCGCATGCTCGACCTGCGGACCCCGACCACGATCTACACCGACGTGTTCGTGCCGCTCCACGGCAGGCATCAGGGTGACAACGCCGTGGTGGCGCTCACCGCCGTCGAGGCCTTCTTCGCCGCTCCGCTCTCCGACGAGGTGGTGCGTGAGGGATTCGCCGGAGTGGTGATGCCGGGTCGCTTCGAGGTCATGGGCCACCAGCCGCTGGTGATCATCGACGGCGCCCACAACCCGGCCGGTGCCGACTCGTGCGCCTCGGTCTTCTTCGACGACTTCGACCCGGCCGGCCGGCGGATCCTCGTGATCGGGTGCCTCAAGGGCCGTGATCCCCAGGAGGTCCTCTCGGCGCTGCGGGCCGACGAGTTCGACCTCGTGATCGCCTGCACGGCTCCCAGCCCGCGCGGGTTGCCCGGTGACGAACTCGCCGCAGCGGCGAGGGCCGTGGGCTGCGACGACGTGGTCGTGGTCGGCACGATCGAGCAGGCGATCGACCGGGCCCGGCTCGACGCCACGGCCGAGGACGCGATCCTCGTGACCGGGTCTCTGTACATCGTGGGCTCGGCTCGGCCGTACCTGCGTCGCGTGATCCACTGACGCCGATAGCCTCGGGCGCCATGTCCGACCGTACCCTCGTCCTCCTCAAGCCCGATGCCGTCGAGCGTGGCCTCGTTGGCCAGATCCTCAGCCGTTTCGAGCAGAAGAACCTGAAGATCGTCGCTCTCGATCTCCGTCAGCTCGACGAGGCGACCCTCGCCCGTCACTACGAGGAACACGTCGGCAAGGGCTTCTACGGCGAACTGGTCCAGTTCATGAGCCGTGGCCCGGTCGTGGCGCTCGTGGTCGAGGGCCCGGAGGACACCTGGGAAGTCGTGCGCGGCATGATGGGCGCCACCAACCCCCGCAAGGCTGCCCCCGGCACGATCCGTGGCGATCTCGGCATCCTCTTCACCGAGAACCTCGTGCACGGCAGCGACTCGCTGGCCTCCGCCGAGCGTGAGATCGGGATCTTCTTCCCGAATCTGTAACAAACCGGGGTGCCGGTACACTGGGCGGACCCTGCCCCGACGGTAGGGGAGCCCGGCTCCGGCCGGCGCCGTTCCCGGAGGCCCCCATGGCGAGAAGCAACCCACTTGCGCTCGGTCGCGATCTCGCCATCGACCTCGGCACGGCCAACACCCTGATCTACGCGCGCGGCCAAGGGGTCGTCCTCAACGAGCCGTCGGTGGTCGCCATCGACATCGCCGACGGGCGTCCGGTCGCCGTGGGTTTCGAGGCCAAGCGGATGATGGGCCGTACGCCCGGCCGCATCAAGACCATCCGTCCGCTCAAGGACGGGGTCATCGCCGACTTCGAGGTCTGCGAGAAGATGCTGCGCTACTTCATCCAGAAGGTCCACGCCAGCCGCTGGAGCAAGCCGCGCATGGTGATCTGTGTCCCCTCGGGCATCACCGGCGTCGAGCAGCGCGCCGTGCAGGACGCCGCCGAGTACGCCGGCGCCCGTAAGCCCGTGCACATCATCGAGGAGCCGATGGCAGCCGCGATCGGCGCCGACCTCCCGGTCCACGAGCCCAGCGGCAACATGATCGTCGACATCGGCGGCGGCACCACCGAGGTGGCCGTGATCTCGCTCGGCGGCATCGTCACGGCCCAGTCGGTCCGCGTGGCCGGCGACGAACTCGACGAGGCCGTGCTGCAGTACGTGAAGAAGGAGTTCTCCCTCGCGATCGGCGACCGCACGGCCGAGGAGATCAAGATCCACATGGGGTCGGCCTGGCCCCTCGACGAGGAGCTGACGGCCGACATCCGTGGCCGCGACCTCATCAGCGGCCTGCCGCGCACGATCCCGCTGACCACCGAGCAGGTGCGCGAGGCCCTCGCCGAGCCGGTCTCCGCGATCGTCGACGCCGTCAAGACGACCCTCGACCGCACACCGCCCGAACTCGCCTCCGACATCATGCAGCAGGGCATCACCATCACCGGTGGCGGTGCCCTCCTCGCGGGTCTCGACCGTCGTCTCGAGCACGAGACGGGGATGCCGATCCACATCGCCCCCGACCCGCTCTACAGCGTCGTCCTCGGCTCCGGCCGCGCCCTCGAGAACATCGACGCGATGCGCGGTCTGATGGCGATGGGCGGGGACGACTAGTCCGGTCGGCTGCCGATGTTCTCCTCGCTGGGCCGCCGTCGGGTCATCGTCCTGGTGGTGCTCACGTGCCTCCTGCTCATCACCCTCGACGAGCGCGGCAACCGGGCCATCGACGGTCTGCGCAGCGCCGTCGGCGCGGTGCTGCACCCGATCGACACGGCGACACGTGCCATCGCCCTCCCCGTCGAGCGGGTGTGGAGCGCGGCGATGGACTACGACGACCTGCGTCGTGAGAACGAGGCGCTGCGCGACCAGCTCGAGCACATGAAGGGGAACGACATCGAGGCCCGTTCGGCGATCCTCGAGTACCGGGAGCTGCTCGCCCTCAACAACCTCGCTGCCCGGTTCTCGTACCCGACGTTGCCCGCAGCCGTGGTCGGTGAGTCGCCGAGCAACTACCAGAACACCGTCGAGATCAACGTCGGCTCGCGCCAGGGCGTGCGTGTGGGCATGCCGGTCACCGACGGTGCCGGTCTGATCGGTCGCATCACGCGTGTGTACGCGACCCGCAGCATCGTGCTGCTGATCACCGACCCCGAGTTCTCGATCCCGGCGCGGGTCCTCTCCACGGCCGAGGACGTCTCGATCCCGACCGGGACCACCGTGGCGGGCTCCGAGACGACCACCCCGTCGGGTGCCACGGCGAGCGATCTCACGAGCACCACGACGAGCACGACCACGACCCTGCCGGGTCTCACCGGAGCGACGAGCACCACGACGCCGGCCACCGTGCCGGGCGCTGACTCGACCACGACCACGGTGGCCGAGGGCAGTGCGACCGCGACGACCACTCCGGCCGAGGTCGTCCGCGAGACCGGGACGCTCGAGGGGCAGGGAGCCGACAAGGCACTCATCCTCCGCTTCATCGACTCGCTGACGGCCGTCACGAGCATCAGGGTGGGTGCGGTCGTCGACACGGCGGGCGGTATCTCCGGTCTTGCTCCGCAGGGCATCCCGATCGGCGTGATCTCGCGCATCACCCCCGGCACCGGAACCCGAGGCGCGATCGTCGAGGTCACCCCGAACGCCGTACTCCGCCGCCTCAACTTCGTGGCCGTCGTGATGTACGTGCCGGGCGCGGACGGCTCGCTCCCGTGAGGTCACTGGCGCTCAACGCGCTGACCCGGCTGCTGCCTGTCGGACTGATCACGCTCTCGGTCCACCGGGTCGTGTTCGCACGGCACGAGGTGTTCGACGTCAAGCTCCAGCTCGTGCTGGCGCTCGTGGTCGCGGCCGGCACGACGGCGGGTGCCGACAAGGGGGCCATCGCCGGGTTCGTGCTCGGCCTGCTCTACGACATCGCCGGCAACACACCGCTGGGGATGACGGCCCTCGCCTACGGCATGGCCGGGATGACGGCCGGGTACGTGCAGGGCCTCACACCCGACCCGCAGTGGTGGCTGGCATCGATCTTCGCGACCCTGGGTGCGGCGGTGGGCGAGGCCGGGGTGCCGGCCCTCGAGCTGATGACCGGCCGTGTCGACGGGCTCGACCCGCGGCTGGCCTGGACGGTGCCGATGGTCGCCGTCTCGTGCGGGCTCGCCTGCACTCCGTTGATGCCCATCGGTCGATGGGCCGTCGGTGTGCGGCGCAAGAAGTGGAAGGTCATCACCGAATGAGCCGCCCGCGTCCTCCGCAGCGGCCCGATCGACAAGACTCTCGCCATGGCCGTTGACCGTCGATCCGCCCGCCTCGGCGTGCTCGCCACGGTCTCGTTGGTCCTCCTCGGGATCCTCGGTGTTCGGCTGTGGTTCCTCCAGACCGTCCAGTCGGAGGACTACCAGCGCCAGGTCGCGGCCTCCAAGATCCGCACGGTGCTCATCCCGCCCGAACGGGGGAGGATCTTCGACGCGGACGGACGCGTGCTGGCCGACAACCAGCGGATCCTCACCGTCACCGTCGACTGGGCGACGGTGCGGCGCGAGTCGACACGGCTGGCGCTCTTCACGCACCTGTCCGGTCCGCTCAAGGTGCCCGTCGACGACCTGATGCGTCGCTACGACCCCTGCTACAACCTGCCCGAGCCCTGCAACAAGGGTCAGCTCTACGACACCCTCCTTCCCCTTCCGCTGAAGGAGGACGTCGACGAGGCGACGATCAACTACATCAAGGAGCGCGGCGAGGACTACCCGGGCGTCGACGTCGTCGAGCAGTACAGGCGCGTGTACCCGTACGCGCCGCTGGCCGCGCACGTGGTGGGGTACATGGGCCCGATCACCGCCGAGACCCTCGACAGCTATCTCGCCCAGGGTTACAAGCGCAACGAGCGCGTCGGGCAGTTCGGCGTCGAGTTGACGATGGAGCGCCAGCTGCACGGCACGTGGGGCAAGCGAGTCTTCGAGATCGACGCGTCGGGTGCCGTGACCCGTGAACTCACCGAGCAGCGGGTCGACCCCGTCGCCGGCTTCGACGTGCAGCTGAGCGTCGACCTCGACGTGCAGCAGTACGCCGAGCAGGCCCTGCAGACCGAGCTGCGTATGCGGCGCAACCTGCCCGAAGACCTGTCGATCGCCGATTCGGCGCCGTACAACCCGCTCGACAGGGAGACCAACTTCGAGACGCGCGTCTACAAGAAGACGCTCGACAACGGGACGGTGCTCGAGTACCCCGAGTGGGTCCAGCACAAGGCTCCCGGTGGCTCGGTGATCGTGATGAACCACTTCACCGGGCAGGTGCTGGCGATGGCGAGCTACCCGACGTTCGACAACCGCTGGATGGAAGCCGGGATCAACGGCGACAAGTACCAGCAGCTCTTCCCGAGCAAGAACCCCGACGGCACCCCGATCGATCCCGACCGCTCGATCCTCGTCAACCGGGCAGTGCAGGGCAATTACAACCTCGGCTCGACGATCAAGCCGTTCATCGCATGGTCGGCCCTCCACGCCGGGATCATCGACGAGGAGACGGAGTTCCGCGACGAGGGTGTGTACCGCCTGTACTCCATCGAGGACAGCGACTGCATCGACCGCGGTGGCATCGCCCGTTGTGAGTTCAAGAACGCGACCAACAAGCGCACGCTGCTCCCGAGCAAGTACGGCCCCGTCACCGTCGAGGACGCTCTGGCCGTGTCGTCCGACGCGTTCTTCTACAAGCTCGGCGAGGACTTCTTCGTGTCGAGCCGAACCCTCCTGAAGGAGAACCTGTCGCGCTTCGGATTCGGCTCCAAGAGCGGCATCCAGCTGCCGTTCGAGTGGCGTGGGCGCATCCCCGACAACGACGTCAAGAAGGAGCTCGTGGAGAAGGGTGTCCTCGCCGAGGGCGAGGTCGAGCGATTGACGGTCGGTGACAAC
>JBEBDM010000026.1:0-3685 GCA_041156905.1 Actinomycetota bacterium
GCGGTGGCGTCGGGCCGCTTGTAGTAGCCCGAGGTCACCGAGGTACCGCGCAGCAGGAGCTCACCCACCTTACGCTCGGGGACCTGCTCGTAGGTCTCGGGGTCGACGACCTTCATCTCCAGGCCCGGTACGGCCGTCCCGAGGAGCGGAAGACGGCGCACGGCGATGTCCTCCTCGGCGTCGGCACGATCGAGCGGCACGGCCACGCGATCGCGCTCGAGGGCGATGCGGTCGACGCTGTCGCACACCATCCCGCGGTGACGCTTCGGGAACGAACCGCCGATCGCGACCTCAGCCATGCCGAACGCCGGAAAGACGCTGCCGGCGCGGAAGCCGAACGGCTCGGCAGCCCGCACGAACGCCTCGACGGCATCCGGGTCGACGGGCTCGGCACCGCTGAGGGCCAGCGTCAGCGTCGACAGGTCGATGCCCTCCATCCGACCGAGGGCACGGGTGGCGAGGACCCACGAGAAGTTCGGTCCGGCCGTGGCCGTTCCACCCCAGTCGCTGATCCACTGCAGCCAGTTACCCGGCTTGGCGAGGAAGTCCTGCGGCGCCGCCTGGACGAGCTGGACGCCCGTGGTCATCGGGATCGACAGGAAACCGACCAGACCCATGTCGTGGTACAGCGGCAACCAGCTGACCATCACCTCCGACGGGCCGAGTTCGGCGGCCTCGCAGCTGGCGTCGATGTTCGCCCGCAGCACCCTGTCGGGGATCATCACGCCCTTGGGCTCGCTGGTCGAGCCGCTCGTGTACTGGAGGATGACGAGGCGCTCGGGATCGTCCGGCGGTCGGACCCAGTCGTCGGGCGACGGCGCTCCGGCGGCACCGGGGAGCACTGCGGCCATCGGCTCGATCGGCGGGTCGCCCGGGGCTGTCTCGTAGAACGCGGCGAGCATGTCGTCGATGAGGATCAGCTTCGCGTCGCCGTGGCGGATGCGACCCCGCGTGCTCTCGACGAAGGCCTCGAGCGAGCCCATCCGCATCGGCAACGGCAACACCATGCTGGCGCATCCGGCGAGCCAGCAGCCCCGGATGATCGTGATGAGCGGGCGCGACGTCGGGCCGAGGATGGCGACGTGGTCGCCCGGCACGAGGCCACGGGCCTGCAGCGCGGCGGCCACGACCTGGGCGTCGCGCTGGATCTGCGACCACGGGACGAAGCTGTCGCCCTCGGTCGGCTGGACGCTCTGGCCGACGAAGCGCACGCCGGTGGGCCGTTCGGCCGCCGTGAGCAGCCGGCTGATGATCGAGTCGGTGGCGGACATCGGCGACACCGTAGTCAACCCACTACCCCCGACCCCCACCCCACCGATCTCGGCGCAGATCGTCCCGGATTCCGGAACCATACGTACCGAGATCCTCGGGTTCCCGGGCTCCTGCCGAACATGGGGTCCTAGAATCGACCCTCTATGACGTCGACCGAGTCCGCCGCCGCCAACGACACGCCTGCTCATCGCTACTCGGGTGCTCTCGCCCAGTCGATCGAGGCCGACTGGCAGGACCGGTGGGACGCGGAGGGCACCTTCGAGACCCCGAACCCGGCCGGTCCGCTCGCCGACCCGGCCGCCGTCGCCGGTCGGCCGAAGAAGTTCATCCTCGACATGTTTCCGTACCCGAGCGGCGCCGGGCTTCACATGGGCCACCCGCTCGGCTTCACCGCCACCGACATCTACGCCCGATACCAGCGGATGACCGGCCACAACGTGCTCTACACGATGGGCTTCGACGCCTTCGGGCTTCCTGCCGAGCAGTACGCGGTCCAGACCGGCCAGCACCCAGCGATCACCACCGACCAGAACATCGCCAACATCCGCGCCCAGCTCCGTCGCCTCGGCCTCAGCCACGACCCGCGGCGCAGCATCAGCACCACCGATCCGGAGTACTACCGCTGGACCCAGTGGATCTTCCTGCAGGTCTTCAACTCGTGGTGCGACCCCGACACCAAGAAGGCCCGTCCGATCGACGAGCTCGTCGCCGAGTTCGACTCAGGCGTGCGTCAGCCCACGAGCGGCTCGTGGTCGGCCATGTCGCCGGCAGAGCGCCGCGCCGAACTCGACGAGTGGCGTCTCGCGTACGTGAGCGATGCGCCGGTGAACTGGTGCCCTGGCCTCGGCACGGTGGTCGCCAACGAGGAGGTCACCGCCGACGGCCGCAGCGACCGCGGCAACTTCCCCGTGTTCAAGCGCAACATGCGTCAGTGGATGATGCGGATCACGGCCTACGCCGACCGTCTCATCGACGACCTCGACCTGCTCGACTGGACTGACGCGATCAAGGCGATGCAGCGCAACTGGATCGGCCGCAGCGAGGGTGCAACCGTCCACTTCGGCTCGGCTGCCGGACCGCTCACCGTCTTCACCACTCGCCCTGACACGCTCTTCGGCGCGACGTTCATGGTGCTCGCTCCCGAGCATCCGTTCGTCGACACGCTCACCACGCCGGAGCAGGCCCACGCCGTGGCTGCGTATCGGCGTGCGGCCGAGGCCAAGAAGGACATCGACCGCCAGGACGACACCCGCGAGAAGACCGGCGTGTTCACCGGCTCGTACGCCACGAACCCGATGAACGGCGCGCAGGTTCCCATCTGGATCGCCGACTACGTGCTCATGGGCTACGGCACCGGGGCGATCATGGCCGTCCCGTGCGGCGACGAGCGCGACTTCGCCTTCGCCCGCACGTTCGGGCTGCCGATCGTCGCCATCCAGCAGCCGGCTGATCGCAGCCTCGACACGAGCACCTGGGACGATGCCTACGTCGGCGATGCCCCGTACGTGAACAGTTCCAACGAGTCGCTCGCTCTCGACGGCATCACCTCGATCGCCGAGGCCAAGCGGCTGACCATCGACTGGCTCGTGGCCCACGGCCACGGCGAGGGCACCACCACCTACAAGCTGCGTGACTGGCTGTTCAGCCGCCAGCGCTACTGGGGCGAGCCCTTCCCGATCGTGTACGACGAGGACGGCAGCCCTCACTCCCTTCCGGCGTCGGCGCTGCCCGTGTTGCTGCCCGACACCGACCAGTTCTCGCCGCGCACGTTCGATCCCGACGATGCGATGAGCAACCCCGAGAGCCCGCTCGATCGCCTCGGCGACTGGGTCTGGATCGAGGCCGACCTCGGAGACGGACCGCGCCGCTACCGGCGCGACACCAACGTCATGCCACAGTGGGCCGGGAGTTGCTGGTACGAGCTCCGGTATCTCGATCCGACCAACGACGACTCGTTCGTCGACCCGGAGAACGAGCGCTACTGGATGGGCCCGCAGAGCGAGGGCGCCTCGGGTGGTGTCGATCTCTACGTCGGCGGCGTCGAGCACGCCGTTCTCCACCTGCTCTACGCCCGCTTCTGGCACAAGGTCCTGTTCGACCTCGGACACGTGTCGTCGTGCGAGCCGTTCCACAAGCTCTTCAACCAGGGCTACATCCTCGCCGCCGCCTACCAGGACGAGCGCGGCATGTACGTCGATGCGTTCGGTGTCGAGGAGTCGAACGGCACCTACACGTTCGAGGGCCGCCCCGTCACCCGCGAGTACGGGAAGATGGGCAAGAGCCTCAAGAACGCCATCGCCCCCGACGAGGTCTGCGGCCAGTACGGCGCCGACACGCTCCGGCTCTACCTGATGAGCATGGGCCCGCTCGACGCCTCACGTCCGTGGGAGAGCAAGGACGTCGTCGGCGTCCA
>JBEBDM010000027.1:0-10552 GCA_041156905.1 Actinomycetota bacterium
GCCACCGGCACCCCGTGGCTCGAGGCCGGCATCCCTGGCGGGAACCCCGTCGCGGCCTGTCACGACGTCCGCAACTACTACGAGGAAGCCGGGCTCGAACTCGTCGACGGCCCCGCACCGGGAGGCCGGGCGATGGAGGACTGGTTCTTCGCCCAGACCGAGGCCGGCCGCACGATGCTCGCCGCCCGCGCTGCGATGCGCGACGCCGGTGTGAAGTTCCCGATCTGGTTCTACATGGTGCCCGGCCACCGCTGAGCCGCCACAATGGCCGTGTGGTCATGACCGAACGCGAGGCGATGATGCGGGCTCTCGAGCTTGCCGCGCAACCCGGCCTTCCCCTGGGGCCGAACCCGCGTGTCGGCTGCGTGCTCCTCTCCCCGTCGGGCGACGTCGTGGCCGAGGGCTGGCACCGCGGTGCCGGCACCCCACACGCCGAGGCCGATGCCCTCGCTCGCGCCGGTCGGGCTGCTCGCGGTACGACGGCTGTCGTCACGCTCGAGCCCTGCAACCACACCGGTCGCACCGGCCCGTGTGCGGCAGCCCTCATCGAGGCCGGAGTGCGTCGTGTCGTGTACGCCCACGGTGATCCGAACCCCGTCGCGAGCGGTGGTGCCGCGAGTCTGCGCGCTGCCGGCATCGAGGTGGCGGAAGGCCTGCTCGCCGACGAGGCCCGGCGGATCAACCGCGGCTGGCTCCACGGACTGGCGCACGGTCGGCCGTTCGTCACGTGGAAGTTCGCCACCACTCTTGACGGGTACAGCGCTGCTGCCGATGGCACGAGCAAGTGGATCTCGAACTCCGCCGCCCGTCGCGATGTGCACCGACTCCGCCTCGAGTGCGACGTGGTGCTCGCTGGCACCTCGACGGTGCTCACCGACGATCCTCAGCTGAGCGCTCGAGGTGACGACGGGCAGCCTCTGGCCCGCGAACTCCAACCGCTGCGTGCCGTGATGGGTTTACGTCCCGTTCCGCAGACCGCCAAGGTCCTCGACGACTCGGCCGAGACCGTCGTCCTCGCCACCCGCGACCTCACCGAAGCACTGACCGGGCTGTTCGGACTCGGCCGACGCCACGTGCTGCTCGAGGGTGGACCGACTCTCGCTGCCGCCTTCATGGCAGCCGGACTGGTCGACGAGGTCGTCGCCTACGTCGCTCCCGTCCTGCTCGGTGCCGGCCAGCGCGCCGTCGCCGACCTCGGCATCGGCACGATCGCCGATGCGCTCCGCCTCCGCGTCACCGACACCGCCGTACTGTGGGACGTGGGCGAGGAGCCGACCATGCGGCTCACCCTCGAACCCTGACGCCGCCGGCCCGTGACGCAGCGACTCGTCAGCCCTGACCAGTTGTCAACAACCGCCCGTGCCGATGCATGGTCCGGCTGATCGCCTGCTCGCGCGTCCAGTGGCGTAGCTCAGCCCTGCCGCTGGCGACCGGAGCGTCGCGGACGACGGCAGCGCCGACACGATGGGCCTCGGCCAACACCTCGTCCGAGACCGGGCAGAGGACCCTCACGCGATCCGCTCCTTCCAGGCGACCGACCAACGTGGCCTCGTCCTCGATCCCTGCGTCCGACTCGTCGAGCACCGCCCCGGTGAGCCGTGACACCGAGCGGAGGATCGCAAGGCCACCCGGAGTGGTCCCATCGTGACGGACGATCACTCGTCGCAGCGGACGATGCCGCAACACGTTCGACTCCGCCGACAAGCCGCTCGCATCGATCCCCGGGCCGCTGCGCACCGCCCACTCCGCCTCGAGAGACCCGCCGTCCACCTCACCGGTCGCTGAGCCCGGCTCGATCGTCGCGAACTGCAGCACGTAGTCAGGACCGCCCGCCTTGGACCCACCGCCGACGGAGGAACGCTTCCATCCGCCGAACGGCTGCCGCTGGACGATGGCTCCCGTGATGTGACGATTCACGTACGCATTGCCCACCTCGACCGTGTCCAGCCATCGGCTGATCTCGCTCTCGTCGAGCGTGTGAAGACCGCCCGTCAGTCCGTAGGAGGTGGCGTTCTGCATCCGGATCGCCTCATCGAGATCGTTGGCCCGCATCAGGCCGAGTACCGGGCCGAAGCACTCGGTGAGGTGGAACCACGACCCGGGCTGGACGCCGAGCCGGACACCCGGCGACCAGAGCCGGCCCGACTCGTCGAGTGGGCGCGGCTCGACGAGCCACGACTCCCCGGGCTCGAGTTGGGTGAGCGCCCGGAGCAGGTTCCCCGCGGGTAGGGCGATCAACGGTCCGACCATCGAGGCCGTGTCGGTCGCGGGAAGGACACGGAGGCTGCGCACGGCATCGGAGAGCCGCTGGAGGAACGCCGGATCGTCGAGAACCGATGCCTCGACGATGCCGAGGCTGGCCGCGGAGCACTTCTGTCCGGCGTGCCCGAACGCCGACCGGACGAGGTCGGCGATCGCCTGGTCGATGTCGGCAGATGCCGTCACGACCAAGGCGTTCTTGCCACTGGTCTCCGCGAACAGACGCATGTCGGGCTTCCACCCGAGGAACATCGCGGCCGTCTCGTACGAGCCAGTGAGGACGACCGAATCGACGTCGGGATGAGTGACGAGTCGCTGTCCCACCTCGTTGTCCGGGCAGACGACGAGCTGGAGCGACTCTCGCGGAACCCCTGCGTCCCAGAACTGCCGGGCGATCCAGGCACCGACCGAGGTGGCCTCGGGGGCTGGCTTGAGGATCACCGAGTTACCCGCGGCGAGAGCGGCAGCGACACCTCCGACCGGAATCGCGTACGGGAAGTTCCAGGGACCGACGACGACCACCACGCCACGCGCACCGACACCGCAGCCCTCCGCTCTCGTTGCCTCGAGCGAGTCGATCCCGACCGAGCCGTAGTACCGACAGAAGTCGATGGCCTCGCTGACCTCAGGGTCTCCTTCACGGACGGTCTTCCCGACGGCGTGCGTCATGAGTCCCACCGTCGCGGATCGCTCGGCGGCCATGACCTCCGCGACAGAGGCGAGCCACCTCCGCCGCTCGGCCAGCGTCTCGCCGAACTCTGCAGTGCCCACAGCAGCAAGTGCGACAGCGACGACGTCGTCGATCGCGGCCACCTCGGAGATCGGCTGCACGGCGATGACCGGCGGTTCGGTCGTGGCCGCATCCACCGACGATCGGTACCCGACGTCGGTCGCATCGCCGTCCGGCTCGTTCGCGAAACCGGTCGACGTCGGGGCAGCGAGCGGGCGTCGGCGTCGAACCCGGGCCACGGTCGCACGCTCGTGCACGGAGGCAACGAATCGCTCGGCCTGGACAGCGAACTCCTCCGACGTCGGAACGAGGTCGAACAACGCTCTCAGGAAATTGTCGGGCTGGGTGTTCTCGTCGAGACGGCGTGAGAGATAGGCGATGCTGGCATCGAAGTCCTGTTCGGCGACGACCGGCGCGTACATCAGCAATCCACCCGACTCACCGAGCACAGCACGCGCCTGAGCGGGAGCCATACCTTCGAGCATCTCAACCTCCAGACGGTGGAGAGCATCGCGCTCGCGCGCCTGGATCAGGCCCCACGCGACGTCGAAGAGGTTGTGGCTGGCGAGACCGACCCTGAGACAGTCCGACCACTCGGGACGCAGGGTGCTGTCCAGCATCGCCTTGTAACTCGCATCGACCTCGGCCTTGGTCGCGTACGGCGCCGAGACCCAGCCGTGGAGATCGGCCTCGACGATCTCCATCGCGAGATTGGCACCCTTCACGAGGCGGACCTTGACCGTCCCGCCTCCGAGCGCGCGCCGCTGCTGCGCCCACGTACCGAGCCTCTCCAACGCCTCGTGCGAATCGGGAAGGTACGCCTGCAACACGATGCCGGCGTCGAGCCCGATGAACTCAGCCTCGTCGAGCACGCGCATGAAGGCCTGAAGCGTGAGCTCGAGGTCGCGGTACTCCTCCATGTCGAGGTTCACGAAGGTCCGCGGGCTCGCTGCAGCAGCGCGTCGGTAGATCACTCGCAGCCGATCGCACACCCGGTCGAGGCTGTGGTCGAACGCCATCGCGTCCAGGTTCGCGACGACGGCAGAGATCTTCACCGACACGTAGTCCACGTCGGGCCGATCGATCCGCTCACACACCCGTCGCAGGCGTTCATCGGCCTCGGCATCGCTGAGGATCGCCTCGCCGAGGAGGTTGACGTTGAGTCGCACTCCCTCTCCACGTCGTGTCGCCACGTGACGCGCGAACCCCGGATCGTCCGCCGACAACACGATTCCCGTCGTCTCGGCCTTGATCCTCCGGGTGACGAGCGGCATCACGAGGCGAGGTGCCAGAGGGGCGACCACGGCACCGCACCTCAACAGAAGACGATCGATTGCCCCGAGCGCCCTCGTCGGGTGCTGGCGGACGAGAGCAGCAAATCTGTGCGACGCGAGCAGCGGGTCGTCGAAGCGAAGGACCTCGTCGGTGAGACCGAACACGAGTTGGCGAGCAGCAGGGTCGCCCAACAGTCGGCCGAGTCGGGCCTGTCGGCGCCGCTCACGGCGGGTCATCGCAGCCAGGCTCGTCGCGAGCAGCTTCCGAGCCAACTCGATGGCCTCGGCGACGAGTGCCTCGTCATCGAGTGTCGTCCCCAGAGAGGCGTTCACGGTCGGCGCTGGTTCGGTGAGCATCGACCCATCAAACGCCGGACGACCCTCCCCGGTCTTGTACGGATCCGCTCCCCCTGACGTCGAATTCGTCCCAATCGGAGAGCCGACCTGCTGAGATGGGGACGTGCTCGACCGTTCCCTCGTCGCCGTCACCGACGTCATCGCCACGACTCCGGGTGTGATGTTCTGCGTCAAGACCGCAGATGGGGTCTACGTGTCCGCCAACCTCGCCTTCGCGGAGCGGGCCGGGGTCTCTGGCCCCGGTGACGTGATCGGCCGCACTGCCCGCGACCTCTTCCCACCAGCACTGGCCGAACGCTACGAGTCGCAGGACCACGAGGTGCTGACCACCGGCCGGATGCTGACCAACGAACTCGAGCTCATCACACGCCCCGACCGATCTGTCGGCTGGTTCCTGACATCGAAGTCGCGGTGGACCGACGCCGCGGGCACTGCGGTCGGCATCGTGAGTATCAGCGTCGACCTGCGGACCTCCATCGACGCCGCTGCTCCCCACGCGCAACTCGCTGCCGCGATCGACGTGGCACGTCAGCGGTTCGCCGAGCAGATCACCGTCACCGACATGGCTGCGGCCGCCGGACTCTCGACGGCCCAGCTCGAGCGGTTGTCCCGACGGGTTCTCGGGCTCAGCCCGAAGCAACTCATCATGCGCTTCCGGCTCGAGGAGGCGCTGCGGCTGCTGTCCACTACCGCACTACCTCTCGTCGACATCGCTCCCGCCTGTGGCTACTACGACCAGAGCGCCTTCACCCGACACTTCCGGCGCGTCGTCGGATGGTCGCCATCGGGCTGGCGCGCGCTGCAGGCGAACTGACCCGAAGATGTGAAGATGATCCGATGACGTCCTCGCTCATCGAGTTCCGCCACGACCTCCACGCCCATCCCGAGCTCTCCCACCAGGAGCACCGCACGGCCGAGCGTGTCCTCGAGTTCCTCCGGCCGCTCGGACCCGATCGTGTGCTCACAGGGGTCGGTGGCACCGGCATCGTGGCCACGTTCGACAGCGGCGTCCCTGGCCCCGTCCTGCTCTTTCGCAGCGAGCTCGACGCCCTCCCGATCGTCGAGCTCGGCGTCGACGGACACGGCTCGACCGTCGAGGGCGTGTCGCACAAGTGCGGTCACGACGGCCACACGACGATGGTCCTCGGGCTCGCCCAGTACCTGTCGGCGAACCGCCTCGCGAAGGGCGCCGTCCATCTCCTGTTCCAGCCTGCCGAGGAGACCGGCGAAGGTGCCGCTGCCGTGCTCGCCGATCCTCGCTTCGCCGAGATCCGTCCCGACTTCGGTGTTGCGATCCACAACATGCCCGGCTTCCCGATGCACACGCTCGTGGTGAAGGCCGGTTCGATCACGGCCGCAGTCCGCAGCCTCGTCATCCGCTTCGCTGGTCGCACGGCACACGCCAGCGAACCCGAGAAGGGTGAGAACCCGTCGCTCGCGGTTGCCAACCTGCTCCGTGGCTGCGACGCCATGAACGTCCACGACATCCGCTCCGACGGGTTCCGACTCATCACCCCCGTCCACGTCCGGGTCGGTTCGGTTGCTTACGGCGTCTCGGCCGGCGACGGTGAGGTGCACCTCACGATCCGAACGGTCGCCAACTCCGGACTCGCCGCACTCCAGTCCGACATCGAGGCACTCGCCCACTCGCTCGGAACCCGCGACGGCCTGACGACAACGATCGAGGTCGTCGAGGACTTCTTCGCCAACATGAACGATCCGGCCGTGACCGAGCGCGTCATGCGCGCCGCCGAGGAGTGCGGCTTCACCGTGGAGTCACCAGAGGTCGGCCTGCGCGGTGGCGAGGACTTCGGTCTGTTCAGCGAGCGCTTCCCGTGTTGCATGGTGCTGCTCGGGTCGGGTGTCGACATGCACCCGATCCACAACCCGAACTACGACTTCCCCGACGAGCTCATCCCGACAGGTGTGACGCTCTACGAGACGATCGTCCGCCAGGCGATGGCCTGACGCGCCACGACCCGGACCGTCCGACACCGTGAGCGAGTCGAACGGCCCGGACCGTGTGCCGGGTGTCAGTTGCCGTCACCGTCGATGTCGACGTGGTCGGCGCCGCCGTCGTGGTGGCCGCCGCCGTCCTGATGATGACCACCGCGGCCGTCGCGACCACCGTGACCGTCGTGACCACCCACGAGGGCGGCCCCACCGATGCCGAGTGCCAGGCCGGCCACACCGGCGGCGATGCCCACCCACAGCGGACGACGGGCACGGGCGAAGCGCGAGGCGGGCTGAGCGGCTGCAGCATCGACCGCGTCGTCAGCCACCGGGCCGTCTGCCGCATCGGCGTCGTTCACGTCGGCGTCGGCCAGGGCATCGACCGTCGGCTCGGCAGCCGCGTCGTCAGCGGTCAGGTTCTCATCGGTCACGGCGTCGACATCGGTGTCGGTCGTCTCCGGGGTGTTGTTCTCGGACTGATCGTCCATGGCGTCCTCCAAAGGGGGTGTGGTGGTGTGCCGTCATGATCACGTGCCGCAGTGAGAACAGCGCACGGGAAAGTTCAGAGTTCGGTGAGAACGCCTGCTCAGCCGCGGGAGCGGCGGGCGAGCGAGACGTACACCAGCCCGACGAGCACGGGCACCTCGATCAGCGGTCCGACGACACCCGAGAGCGCCTGTCCGGACGAGACACCGAACACCCCGATCGCGACGGCGATCGCCAGCTCGAAGTTGTTGCCGGCAGCCGTGAACGCGACGGAGGCGTTACGGTCGTACGGGAGCCCGAGCCGGTGGCCGATCGCGAACGTGCCGAACCACATCAGTCCGAAGTAGGCGAGCAGCGGAAGTGCGATGCGCACGACGTCGAGTGGCCGGTCGGTAATCGTCTCTCCCTGGAGGGCGAAGAGGATCACGATCGTGAAGAGCAGGCCGTAGAGCGCGACGGGGCCGATCCGCGGCAGGAAGCGTTGCTCGTACCACTCCGTACCCCGCGCCCGCTCTCCGAAGGTACGGGTGAGGAAGCCGGCCAGGAGGGGGATCCCGAGGAAGATCAACACGCTCTTGGCGATCTCCCACACGGTCACCGAGATGCCGTCGGAGTCGAGGCCCAACCAGCCCGGGAGTATCTCGAGGTAGAACCAGCCGAGGAGTGAGAAGGCGATGATCTGGAACACCGAGTTCAGCGCCACGAGAACGGCGGCGAGTTCGCGGTCACCGCATGCGAGGTCGTTCCAGATGAGGACCATCGCGATGCAGCGGGCCAGGCCGACGATGATCAGGCCAGTGCGGTACTCCGGCAGGTCGGGAAGCATCAGCCAAGCCAGCGCGAACATGAGTGCCGGTCCGACGACCCAGTTCGCCACGAGCGACAGACCGAGCGTGCGCCGGTCGGCCACCACGTGACCGATGCGCGAGTACTTCACCTTCGCCAGGACGGGGTACATCATCAAGAGCAGACCCACAGCGATCGGCAACGAGACGGTGTCGATCTTCACCCGGTCGAGAGTGTCGTTGAGGTCGGGCAGGGCGCGGCCGAGGACGAGTCCCACCACCATCGCGATCCCGATCCAGACCGGGAGAAGCCGGTCGAGCGTCGACAGACGCCTTGCTGTCGGGTCGGCGGCGTCGCCTGCGTTCGTCACCGGATCTCCTCGAGGAGCGAGAGGACGAGACGCTCCACCATGCCGTGAATCGGTCGGGCGAACCCCGACACCGTCAGCAGCACGCGCCCGGCTTCCGACCCATCGCGACCGGCTCCGCCGTCGTGTCGACCACGCAGCAGCCGGCAGCCTCGACGATCGGCTCGAGCGCCGTCGTGGGAGCAGCCGGAACACCGGAGCAGCACGCTCCGTCGGCCGAGGCCGCTACGGCACCAGCGACGGGCACAGCGTGCATCGTCGCTGCGTCGGACAGCACGACGTAGACCTCCCACGGCTCGGCATCGGGGCCGTGCACCCAGACCTTGTCCTGCACGGCATAGCAGCAGGTCGTCTGGTCCTCCACCACCGTGGCAAGACCCTCGGCGGAGAGCCGCGTGGTCGCGGCGACGACCTCCTCGGGGGTCTCCACCTCGACACCGAGGTGGTTGAGCGTTCCACCAGAACCGGGGTTCTTGATGAGCACCAGCTTCAGCGGCGGCTCGGCGATGGCGAAGTTGGCGTAGCCCTCGCGCACCTTGGCCGGCGGCGTCCCGAACAGGCGCGTGTAGAAGTCGATCGCGGCACCGATGTCATCGACGTTGAGTGCGAGTTGGACACGTGACATGGGGTTCCTCCGTAGCGGGCCACACCGGACGACCGGTCGGCTACATTGATCATTGTCGATGAAGTGATCCTAGCGATTCATCGATGAATGTCAATACGTCACCCCGAGACACCCGGTCTCACGAGGAGCGCCTGATGGCCCGCCGCACCGCACAGCAACCGACGACGGCAGCCACGACCCGTGCGAACCGACCGCTCATCGACGTCGCTGCTCCGGCCGCCTGCTGCGCGTCGGTCGGTAGCGCGGCCTTCGATCCCGACGATGCGACCGAGCTCGCCCGCGGCTTCCAGGCCCTCGCCGACCCCGTACGGCTCCATCTCCTCTCCCTCATCGTCTCCGCCGGTGAGCAGGGCGCCTGCGTGTGCGACCTCGTGGAACCCTCGGGCCGTTCGCAGCCGACGGTGAGCCATCACCTCAAGGTGCTCCGCGAAGCAGGTCTGGTCCGCAGCGAGAAGCGCGGCACCTGGGCCTGGTACACGGTCGACCCGTCGAGGGTCGACGCCCTTCGGAGCGCACTCGCCTGACGACGAGACACTCAGTCGATACCCCACGGGGTATCATCTCGGGGTGGACGCGACACAGCACTGGGACGACGTGTACGCCGGCAAGGGCGACGACGAACTGAGTTGGACCGAGGACTCCCCTCGGCACTCGCTCGAACTCCTGCTCGACGGCGGTCGGTCACCACGGCGCGTCATCGACGTCGGGGCCGGACGCTCCACACTCGTCGACCAGCTCCTGACACTCGGCGCCGAGCAGGTCTCCCTGCTCGACCTTTCACCCTCCGCGCTCCAGCAGGTGACCGAGCGCCTCGGTGCCGCTGATCGCCCCCGGGTCGAGACCGTGGTCGCCGACGTGACCACGTGGGAGCCGCCGACGACGTGGGACGCCTGGCACGACCGTGCGGTCCTCCACTTCCTCACCGAGCCCGAGAGGCGCCAGCAGTACGTCGCGACCGCGAGTCGTGCAGTCGCCGCTGGCGGCGTCGCCGTCATCGGCGTGTTCGCACCCGACGGTCCGGAGTCCTGTTCGGGCCTTCCCGTCGCCCGTGCGTCGGCCGATGACCTCGTCCGCCTGTTCGGTGACGGCTGGACGCTCGAGGTGGCCGGACGCGAGGTGCACCACACCCCGTGGGCGGCTGCCCAGCCCTTCACGTGGGTGACGCTGCGCCGACGCTGACGAATCCGCCCATCACGCCAGGTCGCACGCCGGCAATGGGACTCGGGGTTGACAGAGTGATACCCCCGGGGGTATCGTCAGTCCCATGACGACGACCCTGGCCGACACGATGTTCTTCCGGCAGTACTACCTCGGCTGCCTCTCGCACGCGAGCTACCTCGTGGGCGACGTCTCCTCGGGTGTCGCCGCCGTGATCGACCCGCAGCGCGACGTGTCGGAGTACCTCGCCGACGCAGAGGCTCACGGGCTCACGATCCGCTACGTCCTCGAGACCCACTTCCACGCCGACTTCCTCTCGGGTCACCTCGAGTTGGCTGCCGCGACGGGCGCCGAGATCGGGTTCTCGTCGGTCGCCGAGACGGAGTTCACCTCGCGCAAGCTCGCCGACGGTGAACGTATCTCCCTTGGCGACGTGCAGCTCGAGATCCGCCACACGCCAGGGCACACGCCCGAGTCGATCAGCATCGTCGTGTGGGAACACGCTGACGACGAGGAGCCCTACGGCGTGTTGACCGGCGACGCCCTGTTCATCGGCG
>JBEBDM010000028.1:0-5095 GCA_041156905.1 Actinomycetota bacterium
CCTGGAACCTCCTCGACCTCGCCCGAGCGCACTCGGCGCGGTTCCTGCTGGCCTCGACCAGTGAGGTGTACGGCGATCCCGACGTCCACCCGCAGGTCGAGTCGTACTGGGGCAACGTCGACCCGATCGGCCCGCGTGCGTGTTACGACGAGGCCAAGCGGTTCGGCGAGGCGCTCACGATGTCGCACCACCGCTCCCATGGCACCGATGTGCGGATCGTGCGCATCTTCAACACCTACGGCGCGCGGCTCCGCCCCGACGACGGCCGCGTGGTCAACACGCTCATCGTGCAGGCCCTCACGGGGCGACCGCTCACCCTGTTCGGCGACGGTTCGCAGACACGTAGTTTCTGTCACGTCGACGACCAGGTGCGCGGCATCCTGTCGGTGCTCGACGGCGATCGCACCGGCCCGTTCAACGTCGGCAACCCGCACGAGGTCACCATGCACGAGCTGGCCGACCTCGTCCTCGCACTCACCGGGAGTTCGTCGACCGTCGAACTGCGGCCCCTGCCGCCCGAGCGCACCGGTGACCCCGGTCGACGCTGCCCCGACATCACCGCCGTCACCACCGCCACCGGATGGGTTCCGACGGTGAGCCTGCGCGACGGCCTGCAACGCACCATCGACCACTTCCGCGATCACGAGGTACTCGCATGACCATCCTTGTCACGGGTGGGGCCGGCTACATCGGCTCGCACACCGTCCGCCGCCTCCGGGGACTGGGTCACGACCTCGTCGTCCTCGACGACCTCTCCACCGGCAACGAGGCCTCGCTCCTCGGTGCGCCCTTCGTGCGCGGCGACATCCGCGACACCGACCTCGTGCGCAGCACCTGTCGCACGCACCACGTCACGCAACTGGTGCACTTCGCCGCGTTCAAGGCCGTCGGCGAGTCGATGACCGAGCCGGGCAAGTACTGGCGCAACAACGTGGCCGGCACGGTCGACCTCGTGGAAGCAGTGCTCGCCGAGGGTGTGCGCGAGATGGTCTTCTCCTCGAGCTGTTCGGTGAACGGCACCCCGTCCGTCGTGCCGCTCACCGAGGACAGCCCGTTGCACCCTGAGAGCGTCTACGCAGCGACCAAGGCGATGGTCGAGCAGATCCTCGGCTGGTATGGCCAGACGCACGGCCTGCGCTCGGTGTGCCTGCGGTACTTCAACGCCGCCGGCGCGAGCAGCGACGGCGTCATCGGTGAGGACTGGACGTACTGCCAGAACCTCGTCCCGCTCGTCATGAAGGCAGCCCTCGGTGTCATCCCCGAACTCTCCGTGTTCGGTGACGACTACCCGACTCCTGACGGCACGTGCGTGCGCGACTACATCCACATCGAGGACCTCGCCGAGGCCCACGTGCTCTCGCTCGATCACCTCCGGTCGGGTGGGCCGCAGGGCGAGCCGAGCATCGCGCTGAACGTCGGTACCGGCGTGGGGACGAGCGTGCTCGAGGTGATCCGGGCCACCGAGCGCATCTCCGGCCGACAGGTTCCCCACCGGATCGTCGCTCGCCGGGCCGGCGACCCGACGGCCACCTGGGCCGACCCCCGGCGCGTGGCCGAGGTGATCGGCTGGCACGCCACACGCGGTCTCGAGGAGATCATCACCTCGGCCTGGCAGTGGCATTCGCGGACCGCCTGACGACGGGCCCGCTCGCTGGCGACTAGGCCGGCGTCATCAGGCTCTGACGCTCGAGCCACCCGAGGAGGATTGCCACCGCGCGCGGGTCGTGGCGGAGACGGTGTCCCGCGCCCGAGATGAGCCGGAGTTCGGCCGAGCCGTGGGCGTCGGCGAGCTGTCGGGCATCCGCTGTCGGCACGGCCTCGTCGTCGTCGCCGTGCATGACGAGCAGCGGGCGCGGCGCGAGACGTCGTGCCGCGTCCTTCGGTCGGAATCGGCGGAACTCGCGTGACCACTCGTCGAACTCGCGGGGGAACCCCGGCGTGCGGATCGCGCCGATCTCGCGAGCGTGCTCGAGGAAGCGGCGCGGCTGCGCGGCCCAGTCGTCGAAGTCGGCACGCGGGCTGAGCAGCGCCGCTCCACGGACCCGCGGGTCGGCGGCGGCGACGCAGGTCGCGATCGAGCCACCCGTGTTGGTGCCCACGAGCCAGATGCTGCTCGGCGAGGTCTCCTCGATGAGATGGTCGATCGCTGCGCGGAGGTCGTCGGCCCAGCCCTGGAGGGAGAAGTCACCCTCGCTGGAGCCGCATCCGCGGAACGAGAAGGTCATCGCCACCCACCCGAGTTCGTTGGCCACGCGGTCCATCAGTTCGGGGAAGGTGCCCCCGCTCTGGCGTGCGTCGAGAGGTCCGATCGGGAACCCGTGACACATCACGAGGCCCGGTAGTGCCCCCTCGTACCCCGCCGGACGAGCAAGGTATCGCTGGAGGGTGAGTCCCCCCGAACGGAAGGTCCCGTTCACGCCCGCGGCTTGCGATGACGCCGCGTGGCGCCCGGCGTGGCGAGGGTGTAGCCACGGTTGCGCGCCTCGGCGAGCGTGTCGGGTCCGAAGCACAGGCCGACGCCTGCATCGACGAACTCGTGCACCACGGCCTCGTCGGTCCAGGTGTCGAGGTCGTACACCAGCTGGGTGCGCTTGTCGCCGATGAAGCGGGAGTGTTCGAAGCGGGACGGCCGTTCCATGCCCCTCACGCTAGCCGCCGTGTCCCCGCTGCGGCGGACCCGCCTCCGACAGGCGGGACGACGGGCGGGCTGTGCGAACATCTGCTCGTGACCGCTCCCACCACCGTTCCGCAGGTCGAGTTCTGGTACGACCCGATGTGCCCGTACGCCTACCAGACCTCTGTCTGGATCCGGCGGGTGCGCGAGGTGGTCCCGATGGACATCGTCTGGAAGTTCTTCTCGCTCGAGGAGGTCAACCGTGAGGAGGGCAAGAAGCACCCGTGGGAGCGACCGCTCTCCTACGGCTGGACCCCGATGCGCGTCGGCGCCTGGCTGCGTCGTCTCGACCCCGCGCTCGGTGACCGCTGGTACGAGGTGTGTGGTCATGCACTGCACCGCGACGCACGCCGCTTCTACGACCGTGAGATCGCCCTCGAACTGTTGGCCTCGATCGGGGCGCCGACGTCCGCGTGGGACGACGCCCTCGCCGACGAGACGACCCACGACGACGTGCGCGCCGACCACGAGTACGCCGTTCGCGAGTTGGCCGGCTTCGGTGTGCCGATCATCCGCGTCGACGGCAGCCGGGCGCTCTTCGGTCCCGTGGTGGCACCCGCACCCGAGGGCGCCGATGCCCTGAAGCTCTGGGAGGCCGTGGTGGCGTACGTCGCGGTGCCCGGCCTGTTCGAGATCAAGACGCCCAAGACGCCCGCCGACCTTGCCGCGATCGGCGCTCTGTTCGAGCCGTACCTCACGGCCCGGCAGTGGAAGTCGGTCCAGAACCCGGCTCCGTGACCCTCATTCCCCGACGATCCCGACTGAACGGACGACCATGATCCCCACCTCCACGATCGAGGCCCTCTCCCGGTGCTTCACCGGCCTCTCCGAACTCGGTGCCGCGTTGACCGACGAGCAGTGGGCTGCGCCCACCGATCTTCCGGCGTGGTCGGTCAAGGACAACCTCTCGCACCTCGTGGCGATCGAACGATCGCTCCACGGCCTCGAGCGCACGACCCATCGCGCCGCCGACACCTCGCACACCAAGAACCCGATCGGTGAGGCCAACGAACACGAGGTCGACGCCCGACGGGGCCTCGCCGGCGCGGAGGTGCTCGCCGAGTGGGACGAGATCGCGGCGGCACGCATCGCCACGCTGCGTTCCGCTGACGACGCCTACTTCGACGCTCCTGCCATGACCCCGACCGGTCCGGGGACCGTCGCCGACTTCCTCAGCATCCGGGTGCTCGACTGCTGGGTCCACGAACAGGACATGCGTCGTGCGGTCGGCATCCCCGGCCATCTCTCCGGCCCTGCCGCCGAGCACACGATCGACCGCCTGGTCCGCACGCTCCCCATCGTCGTGGGCAAGCGCGCCGCCACCCCCGAGGGCGGAGCCGTCGTGATCGACATCACCGGAGGCGTGACCCGCCACATCGTGTGCGAGGTCACGGGCGGGCGCGCTGCCGTCGTGGCCAGCCCCACCGCCGAGCCGCTCGCCACGATCACGCTCGACACGGAGGCCTTCCTCGTGCTCGCGACGGGCCGCCGTACACACGAGCAGGTCGAGGCGGGAGTCACCGGCGACGCCGAACTCGCGGCCCGAGTGCTCGGCGCCATGAACATGATGATCTGAACCTGTTGGCTCGAGGCGCCTCGGTACGATCACCCCGTGGCGTTCGACCGGATCGGTTTCCTGCACCTCCCGAAGGCTGCCGGCACCTCGCTCGCCGCTGCCGTGCGCGAGGCGTATCCCGAGGAGCACCGATTCGGCGCTTGGTTCGACCGCTGTCTCTATGACGGCTTCGAACGCTTCGACCTCATGGCTCCCGACATCCGCGAGCGCTTCTACCTCGGTGACGGTGGCGAACTCGGCGAGTTCCGCGTCATCGCCGGTCACTTCTCGTACGGCACCATCACCCGCACCCTCGACCCGTCGCAGGTGTTCACCGTGATGCGCGAACCGCGCGTGCGGTTGCTGTCGCACTGGTTCTTCTGGAAGTCGTGGCCACTCTCGCGTCATCAGGCGTACCTCCCCTACGACGTACAGACCCGGGCGATGGATCTCGACCTCGCTGGCTTCCTGCGCGTACCGTGGCTCGCGCCGCAGACCGACAACGTGCTGACCCGCATGCTGTTGTGGCCGAACTCCCACGTGCGTCCCGATCGACACCTGGCCGACGTCGACCCGATCACGCGCTGGCGCATCGCACGACGAGCGCGCCAACTGGTGGGAACCCTCGGGCAGGCGCTCCCGCTCGAGGTCGGCGACCGACTCGGCCCGCTCCTCTCCGAGTGGTGCGGTCGCAGCATCGTGCTCCCCCACCTCAACCGCACCGACAACTCGGCGCGCCCGCACCCCCGCGAGTGGCTCACCGACGAGGTGCTCGACCTGCTCGAGGCGCGCACGACCTTCGACCGAGCGCTGTACTCCGACGCGTGTCGACGCCAGGGCCTCGACCCCGTCGAGACCTCCCGCCA
>JBEBDM010000029.1:0-25497 GCA_041156905.1 Actinomycetota bacterium
AAGATGATGACCTACACCGCCGTCATGGTCGCCGGGACCCTCGTCCTGTGGCCCGTCGGCGAGCTCGGTCCCGTCTACGGCGTGGCGGCGGTGGTCCTCGGCGCCCTGTTCCTCTGGGGAACGGTCGATCTCGGCCGGAACCCGACGCCGCAGCAGTCGATGCGGGTGTTCGCCTACTCGATCACCTACGTGACCCTGCTGTTCCTGGCCCTCACGGTCGACGTCCTCGTCGAGCACGGCATCTGAGCGGGGGAGGGACGTCTGTGACCCATGTCCGCCTCGTTCCCGTCGCCGGACCGTCCCGAGGATTTCCGATTCACGGCGCCCCTGTGGGTAGTCTCGGGACCGTCATCCTTGCCTACCTGTCTCTCGCGGGCCCCGGCCGTCGCGCCTCCGGTATGAAACGAGTTCGTCGCCTATGACCACGATCGATCCCCACGCAGTGCCCGCCTCGAGCCAGGGCGCGTTCGTCGCGTCGGTGGCCGGCTGGGTCACGACGACCGACCACAAGCGTCTCGGTCGTCTGCACCTCGCGGTGGCCGCACTGGTGGCCGTGGCTGCGCTCGCGGTCTCGGCGTTGCTCTCGTTCGAGCGCATCGACTCGGCGTCGGTGAGCCTCGAGCTCGGCGGCCTCACCCAGATGTTCTCCTTCGCCCGCTTCGGTCTCACGTATCTCGTGATGCTCCCGCTGGTGGTGGGCCTCGGACTCGCGATCGTGCCGCTGCAGCTCGGCGCCCGTTCGCTCGCCTTCCCGCGTCTGGCCGCGACCGGCTTCTGGATGTGGCTCATCGGTGGTGTGCTCGCCATCGTGTCGATCGCCGCCAACGGTGGACCCAACGGCGGGAACGCCCGTTTTGTCGACCTGTTCTCGCTCTCGGCCGGCCTCGTCATCCTCGGTCTGCTCGCCAGCCTCGGCTGCCTCGCTGCGTCGATCATGACGACCCGGGCCCCCGGCCTGAACATGCGCCGGCTGCCCTTCTTCTCGTGGTCGGTGCTCGTGCTCGCCCTCGGCTCCGTGGTCGCCCTGCCGATCGCTGCCGCCGACCTGCTGGTCGTGTTCCTCGCCCACAAGTACCCGTCGCTGAGCGAGCTCAGCGGTAACCGGGCCGTGGGCGAGTGGGTGGGCTTCGCCTTCACCCAGCCGGTCACCCTGCTCTTCGCCGTGCCGGTGCTCGGCCTCCTCGGCGATGTCGTCGGAACGGCCACCCGGACCCGGCTCACACCCCGTGGTCCGATCCTCCTCGCCGTCGGCCTTGCCGGTCTCGGCGTGCTCAGCGCCGCGATCCAGACCCCGGTGGTCCTGACCTCGGGCTTCTCGGCTCTGTCGGCCAGCGACAAGGTGTCCGAGTTGCTGCCGTTCCTCCTCGTCCAGGTCCTCCCGCTCCTCGGCACCTTCCTCGCCGTGGCGCTCGTCGCCGGCGGCCTGCGCACCAAGCCGAAGGTCTCGGCGGCTCTCGTGTTCGCCCTGCTCGGCGCTCTCGAGGTCCTCGCCGGAGCCGCAGCCGGTGTGCTGAACCACGTCGGCGACGCCGGACTCGTGGGTACCACCTTCGAGGAGGGCACCTGGATCCTCCTCGTCGGCGGCGTGCTCCTCGGTGCCATGGGTGGCGTCGCCCACTGGGCCCCGAAGTGGTGGGGCCGTCGGATCTCCGACAAGGCAGCACTGCCCCTCGCCCTGCTCACCTTCGTGGGCGTCGAGCTGGCCGCCGTCCCGATGTGGATCGCCGGTTTCGCCGATCAGCCGGGTGCCGTGTTCCCCGCTGTCGAGGCCGGCCCGTCGGTGGTCGAGTTCTCGTACTCCGGTCCGGCCGAGCTCTGGAACACCCTGAGCACCGCCGGTCTCGCCCTCATGCTCGTGTCGGTGCTCGCCTTCGTCCTGCTCGCCGCTCGCAGCGCCGTCAAGGGCGATACGACGGGCGACGATCCGTGGGACGGCCTGACCCTCGAGTGGGCCACCACCTCGCCGGCTCCGTCCGACAACTTCGCAGCGCTCCACGCCGTCCGTTCGGCCGAGCCGCTCCTCGACCTCAAGCCCTCGACCCGGAGTGACGCCTGATGATCGCACTTCCCTCGGCCCCTGCACCTGCCCCGCGGCGTCAGCTGCTGGTCGGCGTCGGTCTCGCCTGTGCCGCGGCAGCAGCCGCGACCGGCGGGCTGTTGGCCCTCTTCCTCCAGTTCCGTGAGCGGGCCATGGCCGCCGAGGGAGCATGGCTCCCCGACGGCATCAAGGTCCCCATGGTCCCGGCGAACGTGATGCTCATCGCGCTCCTGCCGATCTGCGTGTTCGCCCAGTGGGCCGTGTACGCAGCGGTCCGTGGCGACAAGGCGCACACCGGAACGGCCCTCGGCCTCACCGGCATGCTCGGCCTGGCGGTCATCAACGCCCAGGCGATGATCTGGAAGGTCATGGCGGTCCCTGCGGCGCAGGGCTCGTACAGCGTGCTCTTCTACGCCACCACCGGTCTCGTGACGCTGCTCGCGATCATCGGTGTGGTCTTCAGCGTGGTGACGGCGCTGCGCTTCCTCGGTGGCCGCACGGCCGAACGAGAGGTCGTCGTCGCCCACGCTCTGTACTGGTACGCCTTCAGCTTCGTGTTCGCGATGCTGTGGTTCGTGGTCTACGTGACGAAGTAACGGGGAGCCCATGTTCACCACTGGATCCAAACTGTTCATCGGGGCGACCGTCGTGTCGCTCGTGTCGACGATCGTCGTCGGCGCCACCACGGGTGGGGCCATCGGCATGTCGGCCACGATCGGGCTGATCACCGCCACGGTGGTCTTCGCGCTCGTCGCCGGGCTCAACGTCGCCAACCGCGACGGCAACGTCACTGTCGACACCCCCGCCGAGTCGACCGGAGCCGCCGACCGCGGTCCCGGCCAGAGCATGTGGCCGATGATCATGGCCGTCGGTCTCGCCGGCCTGGTCGTCGGAGCAGTCAGCAAGCCTGTCGTCTTCAAGGCCGCCGTCGTCGTGATCCTTGCAGCGGGCCTCGAGTGGCTGGTGCAGTCGTACACCAGTCGGGCGACCGCCGATGCGGCGTACAACAAGAAGCTCCATCAGCGCTTGCTCCACCCGCTCGAGTTCCCCGTGCTCGGCACGGTGGTGATCGCCGCGGTCGTCTACCCGCTCTCGCGCCTCTTCCTCGCTGCGCCGAAGGAGGGTTCGCTGATCGCCGCCATCGTCGTGTCGGTCCTCATCTTCGTGACCATCACCCTGATCGCCCGCCGTCCGGGCCTCGGCAAGGGAACGGTGGCCGGGATCGGCGCCGTCAGCCTGCTGGCACTCGTCGGCATCGGTGTGGCCTCGGCCGTCGGTGGACAGCGGCACATCGAGGTCCACCCGGAGATCACTGCGGCCGTGTGCCTCGGCGAGGCCAGCGAGGCCGAGCTCGAGGAGATCGACCACCTCGCCTCGCAGCAGGTGTCACTCGGCTCGGCCGTGGCGGCCACCGTCAAGATCACCTCCGACGACCGCCTCGTGGCGTTCATCAACGGTGCTCCGGCGGTCGAGTACCACGAGCTCACGGTGGCGCGTGCCTCCAACGTGAACGTGTTGTTCCGCAACGAGTCGTCCGAGCCGCGCCGTCTCACGGCCCGCCTCGGGACCTTCGCCGCTGCCGACGGCACGGCCGGAAGTGAGAACGCCGACTGCACCACCGCGGTCGACCCGGGCAAGGAACTGATCTTCACGTTCCGCGTCTCGAAGCCCGCCCTGGCGAGCAGCACCCCCTACTCGCTCTTCGCGCCTGGCCTCGAGGGCCAGGAGATCAAGTTGCTGGTGCCCTGACATGGACCGGAGTGAATCCAACGTGAGAACCCTCGGACGGAAGACCAAGCAGTACGCGTGGCTGGCCGCTGGAGCGGCGGCCCTCCTCGCCGGATGTGCGAAGGACGCACCCCAGGACACGTTCCGTCCTGCGGGCCCGAACGCTCGCGACATCGACACCGTCGCCCGTCCCGTGTTCTGGACGGCGCTCGTCGTGGCCGTCATCGTCGTCGTGGCTGTCGGCTACGCGATGTGGAAGTACCGCGATCGCGGTCAGGACATCCCGGAGCAGACGCACGGCAACCCGAAGCTCGAGATCGCCCTCACGATCCTGCCGGCCATCATCCTCGCCGCCATCTCGGTGCCGACGGTCGCCACCGTGTTCAAGCTCGACAAGAAGGACGACACGGCCTGCATCATCAACGTCACCGGCCAGCAGTGGTGGTGGGAGTACGACTACCCGACCGGCAAGTGCGGCGACGTCGAGATCACCGAGCCGATCGTGACCTCGGGTGAGCTCGTGCTCCCGATCGACACGCCGGTGCTCCTGCGCATCACGAGCCGTGACGTCATCCACAGCTACTGGATCCCGCGCCTCAACGGTAAGCGCGACGCCGTCCCCGGCCGCCTGCACACGCTCCGCATGCAGGCCGACGAGCCGGGCATCTACATGGGTCAGTGCACCGAGTTCTGCGGACTGAGCCACTCACGCATGCGTGAGGCGGCGATCTCGCTGACCATGGCCGACTTCCAGACCTGGGTCGACAACCAGACCGCCGAGTACTCGGCACCCGAGGCCGGCTCGCTGGCCGCCATCGGTGAGTCGACCTACATCGCCCAGTGCAGCAAGTGCCACCAGGTGAACGGTCTGGCCAACGCCGACGGCACCCCGGTGCTCGCCGACCCCGACCAGTACGTGGTCTCGGGCGTGGCGCCGAACCTGAGCAAGCTGATGACCCGCACGGCGTTCGCCGGCTGGACGTTCGACCTGCTCACCGAGGAGTGCCGCGACGAACTGTGGCGTGCCCCCTCGGCAGAGTTCGGGGCGCTGTACCTCCAGGGTGTGTACATGCACAGCCCGGACGGTGTCGCCACCCCGTGCTTCGACGAGGCCCGCCTGCGTGAATGGCTGCGTGACCCCACGGCCATGAAGCCGATGTTCGCCGACCCGACCAACCTCGAGTCGACCGGCGGCAAGTACCGCGGCATGCCCAACCTGAACCTCAACGAGGATCAGATCGACGAACTCATCGCCTACCTGCTGGACCGGAAGTAAGGGAGACCAACCGATGGCCATCATCGAACGCCCCTCTGCAGCCCCCGCCGTCGTCACTGACGACGCGGCGCCTGCCGTCGTGACGCCGTCCGCGGCGCTCGGCATTTTCCATCGCCCCGTGGCGAGCACCGGCTGGAAGTCGTGGCTCTTCACGGTCGACCACAAGAAGCTCGGCATCATGTACGGCGTCGTCGCGATGTTCTTCTTCCTGGTCGGCGGTGTCGAGGCTCTCCTCATCCGTCTCCAGCTGGCAGCGCCGGACAACACGGTGCTCAGCGCCGGTCTCTACAACGAGATGTTCACGATGCACGCCACCACCATGGTGTTCCTCTTCGTGATGCCGATGGCGGCTGCGTTCGCCAACTACTTCCTGCCCCTGCAGATCGGCGCACGTGACGTGGCGTTCCCCCGCATCAACGCCTTCGGCTTCTGGCTGTTCCTGTTCGGTGGCATCTTCCTCAACACGTCGTGGTTCCTCGGTGGCGCTGCCGACGGTGGATGGTTCATGTACTCGCCGAACTCGAGCGCCCTGTTCTCGCCGACCAACGGCGTCGACTTCTGGGTGATGGGCCTCCAGCTCACCGGTATCGCCTCGCTCGTCGGCTCGATCAACCTGATCGTGACCGTGCTGAACATGCGTGCGCCGGGCATGACCCTCATGCGCATGCCGGTGTTCACCTGGATGGTGCTCGTGGTGCAGTTCCTGCTCCTCTTCGCCCTCCCGGTCATCACCGTGGCGCTGTTCCTGCTCAGCTTCCAGCGCAACTTCGGTGCGACGTTCTTCGACGTCAACCAGGGTGCCGACCCGCTGCTGTGGCAGCACTTGTTCTGGATCTTCGGGCACCCCGAGGTGTACATCATCATCCTCCCGTCGTTCGGCATCATCTCCGAGGTCCTGCCGACCTTCGCTCGCAAGCCCCTGTTCGGCTACAAGTTCGTGGTCTTCTCGGGTGCGGCGATCGGCTTCGTCGGCTGGGGTGTGTGGGCCCACCACATGTTCGCCTCGGGTCTCGGACCGGTGAGCGTGGCCGTGTTCTCCGTGGCCACGATGCTCATCGCCATCCCGACCGGCGTGAAGATCTGCAACTGGACCCTGACGCTCTGGGGCGGCAAGCTCCAGTTCACGACGGCGATGATGTTCGCCATCGGCGTGATCGTGCTCTTCACGATCGGTGGCGTCACCGGTGTCACGCACGCCGTCGCCCCGTCCGACACGCAGCAGACCGACACGTACCACATCGTCGGCCACTTCCACTACGTCATCGTGGGTGGTGCCGTGATGGGTCTGTTCGCCGGCTTCTACTTCTGGTGGCCGAAGATGTTCGGCAAGCTCCTCAACGAGCGCCTCGGTCTCTGGAACTTCTGGCTGATGTTCTTCGGCATCAACATGACCTTCGGCCCGATGCACATCCTCGGCCTGCAGGGTCAGCCCCGTCGTATGGCGGTGTGGCCCGACAAGCTCACGGGTGACGGGTTCTTCGACCTGGCGTTCTGGAACAAGATCGCCACGCTCGGATCCTTCACGATCGCCGTCGGCGTCCTGCTGTTCATGATCAACGTGTTCGTCACGGCCCGGAAGGCCGAGAAGGCGCCGCTCGACCCGTGGGACGCTCGTACCCTCGAGTGGATCACGGCCAGCCCGCCGAAGGAGCACAACTTCGACTCGATCCCGACGATCCACGCCCTCGACGAGTTCTTCCACCGCAAGTACGAAGAGGTCGAGGTCGACGGTCAGCACAAGCTGGTCCGGGTTCGCACGGCCGAGGAAGTGCTCGCCGCCGAAGAGGCCAAGGCCGATGCGCACATCCACCTGCCGTCGCCGTCGTACTGGCCGATCGTGCTGGCGTTCTCGCTGCCGATCATGGCGTACGGCGTGATCTTCAACCTGATGCTGCTGGTGGCGGGCTCGGCCCTGCTGCTCCTGGCGATGTACGGCTGGGCCCTCGAGCCCTCGGTCGCCGACGACAGCGACTACGACCCGCCGGCCGACGGCGGCTCCACGAGCAAGGAGTTGGCGACCCATGGCTGACACGGCCGTTCACACCGCCGATCACGGCGCCCACGGTGCGCATGTGACCAGCACCGGGCTCAGCAACAACAAGCTGGCCATGTGGATGTTCCTCGGCAGCGAGTGCTTGCTGTTCGGTGGTCTCATCTCCACTTACATGCTGTACCGCGGCCGTCACGGCAGCGGCCCGGGTCCGAACCAGATCTTCGACATCCCGCTCACCTCGGTCAGCTCGTTCGTGCTGCTGATGAGCTCGTTGACGATGGTGCTGGCCGTGAACTCGGCCAAGCGGCACGACGATCGTGGGACCAACCTGTGGCTGGTGGCCACCGGCCTGCTCGGAACCGTCTTCATCGGTGGCCAGGTCTACGAGTTCACGACCTTCTACAACGAGGGTCTCGGCTTCACGACCAGCCTGTTCGGCTCGAGCTTCTACACGCTGACCGGTTTCCACGGTGTGCACGTCACCGTCGGCATCGTGATGCTGCTCTCGCTGGTCGGCATCATCAACCGCTCGCGCATCCCCGGCGACAAGGCCGAGGTCGTCGAGATGATCGGTCTGTACTGGCACTTCGTCGACGTGGTGTGGGTGGTCATCTTCACCCTCGTCTACCTGATCCCGGCCTGAGGCGAACATGAGCACGACTGCTGAGCACACCCACGACGAGGCGGCCCACGACCACGATGGTCACGAGGCCCACGATCACGATCACCCGACCGACGGCTACTTCGTCAAGACGGCGATCATCCTCGCGATCGTGACCGCCCTCGAGACCACCACCTACTGGTGGGAGGGCTGGTTCGGGGAGGACGTCGCCCGTTTCGCGACGCCCTCGCTGCTGATCATGATGGCGATCAAGTTCTTCATGATCCTGCTCGTCTTCATGCACCTGAAGTTCGACCACAAGCTGTTCAGCCTGATGTTCTACATCGGCCTCGTGCTCGCCATCGGCGTGTACATGGTGGCGCTGTTCACCTTCAAGTTCTTCGCGAGCTGACCCATGGTGGCAGCCGCCACCTTCGCGAACCCCTGGCGGTTCGAACCCAACGTCGAGGTCTACGTCCTTGTCGCGTTCCTGATCGGGGCGTACGTCTATCTCGTGCGCGTCATCGGGCCCGGGGCCGTTGCTCCCGGCGAGCCTGTGGTGACGCGACGTCAGACGATCTCGTTCGTCGCTGCCATGGTCGTGCTCTTCGCATCGAGCACGTGGCCGATCCACCAGGTGGGCGAGAACTACCTCTACAGCATGCACATGTTCCAGCACATGATGCTCAGCTACTTCCTGCCGCCGCTGGTGCTCTTCGCCACCCCTGAGTGGCTGTTGCGTGTCCTCGTCGGCCACGGGACCGGTTACCGGGTCCTGAAGTTCTTCGCCTTCCCGGTCATCGCCGGGGTGATCTTCAACGCCGAGGTCATGATCCTGCACGTGCCCGGTGTCGTGAACGCCAGCACCACCAACGGGCCGTTGCACTTCATCCTCCACCTCACCGTGGTGCTCGCCGCCACGCTGATGTGGATGCCGGTGGTGGGACCGTTCAAGGAACTCCAGATGACCTACCCGGGGAAGATGATCTACCTCTTCCTGCAGAGCGTGGTCCCGACCGTTCCCGCGGCCTGGTTGACCTTCGCCGACGGAACCGTCTACCGCCACTACGGCGAGCAGCCGGTGCGGGTGTGGGGATTCAGCGTCACCGACGACCAGCAGCTCGCCGGTGTGATCATGAAGATCGGCGGCGGTTTCTTCCTCTGGGGAATCGTGATCTTCATGTTCTTCTCGCGGTTCGGCAAGGACGAGCGGGAGGTCAACACGTACCGACGTGGCGGAACGATGCCGACGGCCGAGATCACCGGCACCGAGGAGTTCCCGCTCACGTACCGCGAGGTCGCGGACGTGTTCGAGAAGTCAGAGGCTCCGAGCGACCGAGCCTGAGCGGCTCAGGAGTTGGTGAGCGCAGCTGCCGACGTCAGTCGGCGGGACGCTCGGCGAGGGTCATCGTCACCGTGACGTCGGAGCCATCACGCTCGACGGTCACCTCGACCTCGGCGCCCGGTCCGAGGCGACGGAGGACCACGCCGAGCTGCTCGCTGGTCGAGATCGGGGTGCCATCGACGCTGCGCAGGTAGTCGTCGGCCTGCAGGCCTGCCGAATCGGCAGGTGTCCCGTCACCGACGTCGAGGATGCGGAGCCCGTCGGGGGTCTCGTTCAGGGTGATGCCGATGAAGCCGATGGGAGCTGCGTCGATCTGCTCGCCCGCCTTGAGGCGCTCGAGCAGCGGCTGGATCGTCCCCACGGAGATCGCGAAGCCGACGTTCTGGGCGTTGGGGATGCCCGCCGAGTTGATGCCCACCAACTCGCCGCGGTTGTTCACGAGAGCCCCACCGGAGTTGCCGTGGTTGATCGCTGCATCGGTCTGGATGAGGTCGTGGAGCGTGATGCCGGCAGTCACCTCGAGCGAACGTCCGAGCGCCGAGATGATCCCGGTCGAGACAGTGGGTTCGTCGCCGAGGTCGAGGGCGTTGCCGATCGCCACGACCCTGTCGCCGACCTGCAGGCCGCTGGAGTCGGCGAGAGAGAGCGGAGTCAGACCCGACGCGTCGTCGAGTTGGAGCAGCGCCACGTCGTAGGCAGGTGAACGTCCGAGGACCTCCGCCTCGCGCACGGTGCCGTCGGCCATCTTGACGGTGATGACCATGTCGTCGATCCGGTTGCCGAGCGAGTCGGTGGGATCGACCACGTGTGCGTTGGTGAGCACCAGACCGTCGGCGGAGATGACCACACCCGAGCCGGCCGCCACCTGCTCGAGCTGACCGTCGACCCGGCTGCTGATCGCGATGGCGAGCACCGCAGGCATCACCTGGTCGAGGAGCGAGTGGAGGTCGAAGGAGTCGTCACCGGCAGGTGGGTTGGCGGCAGCGGTGTTGACGAAGGAGACGCCGGCGGTGGGGACCTGGGGCGCACGCCACTCGATGACGCCCCACGCAGCGCCACCTCCGGCCACCGCGCACGCCGTCACGAGGGCCACGGCCCGGAACGGGCGCGGTCGCGGGCGGGAGTAGCGGTACCACGACGTGGTCTCGTCGCCCATGGGTGTCGGGAGCACGGGCGGAGGGAAGGGGGAGGTGTCGGCGTCGGTGGGGACGGTCGCCGTCTCGTCGACGGCGGGGGGAGTGCTGTCGTCGGTCATCGTCATGCTCGAATCATGAACAATCGGGGCCGCGGATTCCTGTCAGGCCCAGCATTTCTTGCCGAATTCACAACTTCCCCCTCAGTCCCAACGGAAGAGGGCCGCCGCCAGGAGCGGGCCCACGACGGCCCACGCCCCGAGCACGATCCAGCTCGTGGTGACGTGCTCGACCGACTGCCCGAGGGAGTCGCGGAGGATGTCGGCCAGGGCCCCGCTCGGGAGCACCCGGGCCGTCTCGCGCAGTGCCGACGGGAACTCCTCGACGGAGATGACCAGACCTCCACCGAGGAGCAGGACGAGATAGAGGGTGTTCTGGGCGGCGAGGTTGATCTCGCCCCGCAGCCGTCCGGCGAGGGTGAGTCCGATCCCGGAGAACGCGAGGGTCCCGAGCACGACGCCACCCAGTGCGGGGAGCCAGCCGGAGGCGCTCGGCGACCATCCGAGGAGGGCGGCGACGCCGATCAGGACGGCGAACTGGACGAGCTCGACGGCCGCCACGGCGAGGGTCTTGGCGGCCACCAGCCGAGGGCGACCGAGGGGGGTCGTCCCGAGCCGCTTGAGCACGTGGTACGACCGTTCGAACCCGGTGGCGATCCCGAGGCTGACCATCGCCGTGCTCATCACGGCGAGTGCGAGGATCCCCGGGGCGAGGAACTCCACGGCGTCGACGCCACCGGTGGGAAGGACGTCGACCAGCGAGAAGAACACCAACAGCATGACGGGGATCACGAGGGTGAGCAGGAGCTGCTCGCCGTTGCGCACCACGAGGCCGACCTCCGTGCGGACCTGGCTCCCGAGCCGGCTCATCGCTCCACCTCGGAGAGCAGTCGACGGAAGACGTCCTCGAGGCGCTGTGCCCCCGCTCGCAGGTCGGTGAGCGGGAGGTCGCGCTCGGCCAGCCATCCGGCGAGGAGGGCCATCACACGCGGTGTCGAGGGAGCGTCGATGACGAACTCGTCGGGGCCCACCCGGCTGGCGACCATCCCGAGGTCGGCTGCGAGGGCGAGCACGTCGAGGCTCGGGTCGCTCCGGAAGCGGATCTCATCGTGGCCGGCACGGAGTTCGGCGAGGGTGCCATCGGCGATGATCTCGCCGCTGTCGAAGATCACGACCCTGTCGGCGAGGCGCTCGGCCTCGTCGAGTTCGTGGGTGGCGAGGACCACGGCGCAGCCGGCATCGGCCAGCCCGCGCACGATCGAACGGATCGTGTCGCGGCCATGAACGTCGACCCCGGCGGTGGGTTCGTCGAGGAAGGCCACCTCGGGTCGGGCGGCGAGGGCGAGGGCGAGCGAGAGGCGCTGGCGCTCGCCACCCGAGAGTCGGCGCCACGTGGAGGTCGAGCGCTCGGTGAGCCCGACCTGGGCGGTGAGGGCGACGGGGTCGACCCCCTTGCCGTAGAGCGCGCAGTAGTGGCGCACCGTGTCGAGCACGCGGGCGCCGGGGTAGACCCCGCCCTCCTGGAGCATGACGCCCATCCGCTCGGAGAGGAGCCGCTGCTGGGTGCTCGGGTCGAGACCCAGGACCCGGACCTGTCCGGCGGCGGCACGGCGGTAGCCCTCGCAGACCTCGATCGTGCTGGTCTTGCCGGCACCGTTGGGGCCGAGCACGGCCGTGACCTCACCGGCGGCGGCCGAGAACGAGACACCGCGCACGGCCTCCCGCTCGCCGTATCGCACGCTCAGTCCGGTGACCTCGATGGCTGCCACCCCGTCGACGCTACCCGTGAGACCGCCAGCACCGCGAGCGCACCCGCTCCGCCGCCGGGGGAATCGTGGGGCCCTGCGAGCGGGACGGCAGTAGCCTGACGGGGTGATCGACGTCCGCCTCCTGCGCCTCGACCCCGATGGTGTCCGTACCGCCCTCGCCCGTCGCGGAAAGCCCGAACTGCTCGAGCAGTTGGCCCGCGCCACCGTCGTCGAGGAGCAGCTCCGCGATCTCCAGAGCCGCCGCGACCAGATGCGGGCCGAGGTCAACAACCTGTCCAAGCAGGTCGGCCTGAAGCGCCGCGACGGCGACACGGCGGGTGCCGAGGAGCTCCAGGCCCAGAGCCGGGCGCTCGGAGAGCAGGAGTCGGCCCTCGCCGCCGAGGCAGAGGTGCTGGGTGGCGAACTGCGCGACCTGCTTCTGCGCATCCCCAACCTGCCGCACCCCGATGCACCCGACGGTGCCAGCGACCACGACAACCCGGTGGTCGTCGGTCCGTTCCTGCCCGAGTCGTTCGCCGATCACCAGCGTGTCCCGCACTGGGAGACCGCTGCGGCCCTCGGCATCCTCGACAACGAGCGCGCCACCAAGATCAGCGGTGCGATGTTCACGATGCAGCGTGGCGCCGGGGCGACCCTGGCCCGTGCGTTGTGCCAGTACGCGCTCGACTCGAACGCCGACGCCTTCGAGGAGATCCGCCCGCCGTCCCTCGTCACCACCGCGACCCTCACGGCCACGGGCCAGCTCCCGAAGTTCGCTGACGACGCCTACGCGATCGAGCGCGACGACCTGTGGTGCATCCCGACCGCCGAGGTTCCGCTCACGAGCATCTACGCCGGTGAGATCCTCGACGAGGCCCAGCTCCCGATGCGGCTGATGGCGCACACGTCGTGCTACCGCCGTGAGGCCGGCTCGGCCGGGCGCGACACCCGCGGCATGCTGCGTGCCCACGAGTTCGACAAGGTCGAGATCCTCGCCCTGAGCACGCCCGAGCAGGGTCCGGCGATGCTGGTCGAACTCCGCGACCGCGCCGAGCGTCTGATCAAGGGTCTCGGCCTCCCGTACCGGATCATCGAGATCTGCACCGGCGACATGGGGCAGAGCCACCACCGTTCGTTCGACATCGAGGTCTACGCCCCGGGCTGCGACAACTGGCTCGAGGTCAGCTCGGTGTCGTGGTTCGGCGACTACCAGGCCCGCCGTGCCGACATCCGCTACCGCACCGCGGGCGAGAAGGGCACCACGATCGCCAACACGCTGAACGGTTCGGCGCTCGCCGTGCCGCGCGTGTGGGCGGCGATCCTCGAGAACTACCGCCAGGCCGACGGCTCTGTCCGCGTGCCCGATGCCCTCCGTCCGTACATGCGCGGGGTCGAGGTCATCGAGCCGCGATGAGCTCCTCCGACGGGCGGGCACGGTCCGCGGGACGCGATCTCGCGTCGTACCGCATCGACTACGAGACCGCGGGTCTCGACCCGGCCGACTGTGATGCCGACCCGATCGTCCAGTGGCAGCGCTGGTACGACGAGGCGCTGGCCGCGGGGTGCACCGAGCCGAACGCCTTCGGGCTGAGCACCGTCGACGAGGAGGGATGGCCGCAGTCGCGCAACCTGCTCGTCCGCGCCGCTGATCCGCGCGGCTTCAGCTTCTTCACCAACTACGACAGCGAGAAGGGCCGTCAGTTGGCGGTCGAGAAGCGGGCCTCGATGCTCTTCTCGTGGCTCCAGCTGCACCGTCAGGTCCGGATCGTCGGCACCGTCGAGCGGCTGCCCGATGCCGAGAGCGACGAGTACTTCGCCTCACGGCCGCGTGGCTCGCAGGTCGGTGCGTGGTCGTCGCCGCAGTCGCAGCCGATCCCCGATCGTCACTGGCTCGAGGCCAGGGTCGAGCAGATGGCGGCGACCTTCGGTGACGCCGAGGTACCCCGGCCGGCGTTCTGGGGTGGGTGGCTGCTCACCCCCGTGCGCGTCGAGTTCTGGCAGGGTCGTCCGAGTCGACTCCACGACCGCGTTCTCTACGTGCCCCGCCCCGACGGCGGCTGGGCGCTCAGCCGTCTGGCTCCCTGACCCGGCTCAGGCCGGCAACGTCCACGACCGCGCCGCGGCAGCGAGTCCGTCGATGAGCGCGCGCATGTGGGGGACGTGGCCAGGCCCGGACCAGTCGGCCCAGATGGGGCTCCGCCCGCGGACACGCGGCGGGAGTTCGATCTGCACCCCGTGATGTGGCGGCAGGTTCACGGGGTTGTGGTGGTGCATCCCACGCAGCTCACGCGGGATGCTCTCGATCTCGGTCTCGTGCGTGTACATCGGCAGGCCCTCGCGCAGGTGACCCGCGACGTGGTGGGCGAGCTCGCGGTTCTTGCCACCGAGCAGCAGCGTGGTCCACATGCCGTCGCGTCCGAAGCCGTGGATGGTGATGACCGTCTGGACGTGGCCGAGGAACGAGGTGAGGACGGGTGACTCCTCGGGCCGCACGCGGTGCGACGGGATGTGCCACTTGAGGTCCTCGGGCTGCACGACGGCGTAGTAGCTCGCTCCCGATGCGTCGGCTGCCTCACGTGCGATCACGTCGGTCTGCTCCTCCAGCGCACCACCGTGATACGCCATGAAGCCCACCGGGCCGCGCAACTCGCACTCCTCCCTGACGCCGGCCATGCCGAGCAGTTCGCGGAAGGAACGGTGGCTCATCCGGCGTGACCGCGCCGCCGTGCGAGCGAGATCCCGATGGCACTGGCGATGAGTGCGGCGCCGACGACCACCACGGCCGTCTGGTTCTCCTGCACCGCGCGAGCGATCGACTCCTGCCAGCCGACCGCACCGGTCACGACACCACTTTGCCGATCGCTGATGTCGCTGTACCAGTACCAGGTCAGGTACACGCCCGTGAGGAGGACGAACACCCCGGCCACGTACTCGAACCACGCCATCCCGCTGCGCAGTGCTCGCAGCACCGCCGTGTTGGCGAACGCGAGCGCCACCGTGAGCGCGCTCACGAGGAGCGCCATGCCGACGCCGTACAGGGCGATCGCCGAGATGCCCGTGGCGAGACCATCGGCGGAGACCCCACCGAGCACGACGGTGAGGAACGGGCCGAGCGTGCAGCCGATCGAGGCGATGGCGTAGGCGATGCCGAACACGAACATGCTCAGCACCGAGCGGTCACGCTGGCCGACGTCGAGCTTCGGGGTGGTCATCGGGAGCCGGTAGCCGAAGAGCATCGCGACGCCGAGCACCACGAGCGCCACACCGATGACGAGCGAGACGTAGGGCGCCTTGTCCATGAACCAACTGGTCGACCACTTGGTGACGATGCCGATGACGAGGAAGACCGACATGAATCCGGCCGAGACCGAGAGGCTGACGGCGAGGGCGCGACCGATCGACGAACGCTCGGCACCGGGCCGGAGGTTCTCCATGCCGAGGAAGTAGAGGAGGTACGTGGGCAGCAGGACGAACCCACACGGGTTGATCGCGGCGAGCAGGCCAGCGGTGAACGAGGTGGCCAGTCGGGCGTCGAGACCGAGGAAGGCGAGGAGAGCGGTCATCCGAAGTGCTCCGTGACCAACGCCGCGATGCGTTCCTCGTCGAGCAGGCCTGTCTGCTCGACGATGGTCCCGTCGGGAGCGACGAACAGGGTGACGGGGAACGTGGCGATCCCGGCCGCCGTGATGAACTCACCGTCGGCGTCGTAGAACAGCTCGTACTGGATCCCCTTGTCGCGGGCGAACTGCTCCTCGGCGTCGCTCGGAGGCAAGTAGTCGATGCCGACGAAGCGCACCGTGTCGCCGAAGCGCAGGTGGGCCGCGGCTAGGTCGGGCAACTCGGCCTTGCAGGGGCCACAGGTGCTCCCCCAGATGTTGACGACCAGCGGCTGGCCGACGAGCGACGACGTCTCGAACGCATCGCCGGCGAGCGTACGGACGGTGGCGGCGGGGAAGGGGGTGCCCTCGACCTTGTCGTTGACCCCGATCGACGGAACGGCGAAGGTCGGGTCGACGTCGATGACGACGCTCTCGGTCTCGGCCGTTCCGGTGTCGCCGCTCCGGGCGATGACGAGGCCGACGACCACGGAGAGCACGGCCGAGACGGCGAGTGACCCGATCAACAGTCGCCGACGATCCCTCACGAGGTCAGGCTAGCCAGCAGGGGTGGTCGACGTCCCTGCGCGCACCTGTGTCGTGCAGCACTGCGGGTTGCCGGACGGGCTGGTCGGGAGGTCAGGGGTTCTCGTCGTGCGCGGCTGCGGGTGGCTGCTGGATGACCCGCGGGCCCCTGCCATCGTCGGGGGGCGTCGATGGCAGGGGCGCAGGTGGTGGTCGGTGGCTCGTCTGTGCGTCACCAGCGACCGGGGATCCTGCACGGCCCGGGTCGGTACGGGAACGCACCGACCCGGATCTCGTGTGATGTCTCGTGAGAAGTTCGGATGTGACGGTCAGGCCACCATGTGCGGCGGCAGGGGGACTTCCTCGACCACGAGCTCGGGCCGGGGGTGCTTCGGCGGGCGACCACGAGGGCGCTTGACCATCACCGGTCGGCCGTTCTCGATGAGCACCCCACCCCACACGCCCCACGGCTCGGCACGCTCGATGGCGCCGTCGCGACACGAGTCGGCGAGATCGCACTTGGTACAGATCGCCTTGGCGCGGGCGATGTCGAGGGGCTCGTCGCTGAAGAACAGGTGGGTCAGCGTGCCGTGACCGTCACCGCAGCGCGGACGGGGAGCGCGGGCGTTCATCGGCCCGACGATCTCGCGGAAGGCGTCGCCGAGGCCGGCGCTGGCCGCGGTGTCGGGTTCGAGGCTCGTGATGTCGATGATCTGCACGGGTCTGGTCCTTCGGGAGTGGTGCCGGTCGGCGGGGGTGGATGTCGGGGTGGGTGTCGGGGGGAACGGGCCGGAAAAACAACGAAGGCCGCCAGGTTCTTGCGAACCCGACGGCCTCTTGGTGGCTGCTGACGTGTGCTACGTCGCTGCCGACCCGAGGTGTCGGGCGGTGCGCTTGGTGGTCTTCTTCGAGTTCATGTCCATGAAGGACGTCGTCGAGACCTGACCGGCGCACCAATGCCCGTGGGCTGCGGTGCGCGAGGTGGTGGTTGCCGAGGCCGTGGTGGTTGCCGCGACGGCGGACGCATGGGCGCGCGACGAGGCCATGAAGGCCTTCATCGGGGCGACGAGCGTGCGGTTCATCGGGCTGTCCAGTCGGGAATCGGTCGTCCATCGGGCCAATTCCCGGTGGATTTCGTTGTAGAGACAATCACCATCGGCGGCCCGAGGCAACCCATTTACCGTGAACATTCCGTCAACGGGGCGTGCACGGCCGGTGGTGGCCGCCCCGTAACGTGCGAGCCATGGAGGTGTCACGGGAGCCGTCCGAGGTCGAACTCGTCCCTCCGAGCGGGGTCGGGAGGTCGTTCGGGTCTGCGGTGACGGTGCGCCTCGGCGACGCGTCGCCCGGTGGCCGGATGCGTCTCGACGCCCTTGCCCGGGTGCTCCAGGACGTCAGTGACGACGATGCCCGCGACGCGGGCTTCGGCGACCTGACCTGGGTGGTGCGGCGCACGGTGATCCGGGTCGAACGGTTTCCCGTCTATCTCGAACGCCTGTCGCTCTCCACGTGGTGTGCCGGGTTCGGTGCGGCGTGGGCCGAGCGCCGGATCCGGGTCGAGGGCGAGGCGGGGGCGCTCGTCGAGGCCGCCACCCTGTGGGTCCACGTCGACCGGGCGTCGCTGCGTCCGTCGCGGGTGCCGCCGCCGTTCGCCGAGGTGTTCGGGCCCTCGGCGGTCGGCAGGAAGGTCGGCTCGAAGGCCGTCCTCGACACCGCACCTCCAGGCGACTCCGGTGCCGCCGTCGGGTGGCCCCTACGCTTCAGCGACTTCGACGTGCTCGGACACGTCAACAACGCCTCGTACTGGGAGCCGGTCGAGGAGGTGCTCTCGGCGCGTCGCGACCTGCGTGCCCCACTGATGGTCGTCCTCGAACACGGTGACGCCATCGAACGCGGCCACGACGTCGGCGTGGTCACGACCGACACGGATCGTGGACTCGACCTCTGGCTCACCGGACCGGACGGTCGGCTGCACGCTGCCGTGCGAGTGCTCGCCGGCTGACCGCTGTCAGGGAGCGACGGGGCTGGACGCGGAGGGGCTGGCGCCGGGGGTCGTGTCGTCGGGCGCTGCGGGGAGGGCCTCGGCAGCGAAGACCCGCTCGCGGTAGAAGCGGAGTTCGTTGATGCTCTCGCGGATGTCGTCGAGCGCGCGATGGGTGCCCTGCTTCTGCGGACGGCTCTGGAGCAGGCCGGGGTACCAGCGCCGCACGAGTTCCTTGACGCTGCTGACGTCGACGCTGCGGTAGTGGAGGTGGTGCTCGATCTCGGGCAGGTACGCGTCGAGGAAGCGACGGTCCATACCGATCGAGTTACCGCAGAGCGGCACCGTGCGTGCCCCGGGGACGTGCTCCTTGATGAAGGCGAGCGTCTGCTGTCCGGCCTCCTCGAGGGAGAGCGTCGAGGAGCGGATCGCGTCGAGCAGGCCGCTGCGCGTGTGCATGTCGACCACGACCTGGTCCATCAGCGCCAACTGCTCGTCGGTCGCGTGGACGACGAGGTCGGGACCCTCGGCGATGATCCGGAGGTCGTCGTCGGTGATGATCGTGGCGATCTCGACGATGGTGTGACGCGCCGGTTCGAGTCCGGTCATCTCGAGGTCCATCCACACCAGCACGTCGTGGAGGTTAGGCCAGCGGTACGGTTCCCCGGCGTATGGCCGACTCCGCCTCTCCCACGCCCGCCGAGGTCCCTGTCCGCCCTGCGGCGACCGTGATGCTCCTGCGCGATGCGGACACGGGCTCGGAGTCGGGTGGGCTCGAGGTGTTCATGCTCCGCCGGACCAACAACGCCGCGTTCGCCGGTGGGATGTACGTCTTCCCGGGTGGGCGTGTCGACGACGCCGACGGTGAGGGTGACGCCGCGTTCGCCATGGCCGCGGTGCGCGAGTGCTTCGAGGAGGCCGGTGTGCTCCTCGCCGTCGACGCGACGGGCAGCACCGTGCGTGACGGTCATCCCGTGCTCGAGCACCGCCACGACGTGCACGACGGCACTGTCGACGTGCGCGCCCTCGCTGCCGACCACGGGCTCTCGCTGAGCACCGACGAACTCGTGTGGATGAGCCACTGGGTGACGCCGAAGGGTGAGACGGCACGGCGGTTCGACACGCGTTTCTTCATGGTCGCCTGTCCTCAGGGCCAGACCTCGTACCACGACGACTCGGAGACGGTCGCGAGCATGTGGGTCGAGCCGGCCGATGCGCTGCGTCGCTGGCGGGATGGCGAGTTGTTGCTGATGCCTCCGACGGTCGCCAACCTCGAGTTCCTCGCCGCCTGCGACGACGTGGAGTCGGCGATGCTCGCGGCGCGTGCCGTCGGTGTCCCGCCGTGCATCCTGCCGAAGGTCCGCTCGGTCGACGGTCGTGTGGTCGGGGTGTCACTCCCCGGTGACGACGACTACGACTCGCTCGACTGAGCCTCGGCGTCGCGCGCGGCGAGCGCCGCGTCGACCATCTGCAGCATCCGCGAACTGCACCCGGCCGCGTTGGCGGGCGGGGCGATGTCGGAGACGATCTGACGAGCGATCGAGCGGAACTCGTCGGCCGCCGGGCCGGTACCCGCGAGCGACACGGGTGCACCTGCGTCGCCGCCGGCCGCGACGGCCGGCTCGATCGGGATGCGACCGAGGAGCGGAGCCCCCACCTGGTCGGCGAGCGACTGGCCGCCGCCCTCGCCGAACAGTGCGTACGACTCGCCGTGTTCGCAGGTGAAGGCGCTCATGTTCTCGATGACGCCCACCACCCGAAGGAAGCTGCGCCGTGCCATGTCGGCGGCGCGCGCCGCGACCTTCTGCGCGGCGAGTGCCGGTGTCGTGACGATCAGCAGGTCGGTGCGCGGCAGGAGTCGGGCGAGACCCATCTGGACGTCACCGGTGCCGGGTGGCATGTCGATGAACAGGTAGTCGAGATCGCCCCAGTCGACGTCGCGGAGGAACTGCTCGACGGCCTTGGTGAGCATCAGGCCGCGCCACATGAGGGCGGTGTCCTCCTCGACCATGAAGCCAGTGCTGACCACCTTGATCGTTCCCGAGGTGAGTCCACGTCCGACGGTGATCTCGTTGGGCCGGATGAGCGGTCGGTCGGCGTCTTCGTCGCGATGCGCCTCGAGCGGTTCGTCGATGCCGAGCAGACGGGGGACGGAGAAGCCCCAGATGTCGGCGTCGAGGACACCCACGGAGAAGCCCTGGGCCGCGACGGCGGCTGCGAGGTTGACGGTGACCGAGCTCTTGCCGACCCCGCCCTTGCCGCTGGCGACGGCGAGCACGCGGCACGTGGTGGGGATGCGGGTGTCGGGGGCGTTCTCCCGGGCGTTCCAGCGGGCCTTGAGCATGACCTCGCTGCGCTCCTCGGGGGTCATCTCGCCCCACTCGATGCGCACGTCGGTGACACCGGGGTGCAGGCCGACCCGGCTCTCGACGTCCTTCTTGATCTGGGCCCGGAGCGGGCAGCCGCCGATGGTGAGCGAGACGTGCACGGTGACGGTGCCGTCGTCGGCGATGGCGACACCCGGGACCATGCCCAGGGTGACGATGTCGGTCCCGAGCTCGGGGTCGACCACGTTCCGGAGCAGTGCCGTGACCTCGTCGGCGGTGGGCCGTGCGGCGGAGGTCTCGGATGAAATCACGAAGTGAATCCTACGGTAATTCGCGGGTACACTCCCGACGCAGACGGCAGGTCGCCGTCTCCCGCCCCGCAGCCCGGAGGACCACCCGTGATCACGCTCACCGATTCGGCCGCCCGCAAGGTCAAGGAACTGCTCGACGCCGAGGGTGCCACCGACATGGCGCTCCGCGTCGCCGTCCGCCCCGGCGGCTGCAGCGGCTTCTCGTACGAGATGTTCTTCGACGGCGACATCGCCGCCGAGGACACCACCGCCTCGTTCGGTCCGTCCGACGGCCTCGTGAGCGTCGTCGTCGACCCGGCGTCGGCCCAGCTGCTCGAGGGCGCCACCCTCGACTACAAGGACGGCCTCAACCAGGCTGGCTTCGCGATCAACAACCCGAACGCCAGCCGCACCTGCGGTTGCGGCAACTCGTTCTCCTGATCGCCGAGTTCCCCGAGGTGCTGCTCCCCCGGGAGCAGTGAGACCTCAGGCGAGCAGCAGGTCGAGACGCGAGCGGAGTTCGCCCGCGTCCCAGATCGCGTCGAGGCGGTCGACGATGGTGCCGCTCGCATCGGTGAGGTACAGGATCGGCTCGTAGTCGATCCCGAGTGACTCGATCACCGGCGCCGTCTCGGTGCCCGCCGCGTCGCGGTAGATGTCGGCGTGCACGCACACGAGCGCATCGCCGAGCCGTTCGCTCTCCGCGATCAGCAGGTCGAGGCCGGGCCCACACGTGCCGGTCTGGCAGTGCGCCGGCGTGCCCACGATGAAGGCGACCGGCTTCCCAAGGGCGAGCGCGTCGGCGAGGGTCAGGGAGTGGAACGGGCACGGTTCGGGTGCACGGCTGCACACGACCTCGAGACCCTGGGGATCGTCGAGCGTGGGCGTCTCGAGCGCAGGCATCGGTGCGCCGGTCAGCGGCGAGCGGACGTCGCCGGGTTCGAAGATCTCGAACGTGGCGCCGTAGCCGTCGTCGCCGGCGAGACGCAGTGTGTAGACCTTCGCGGCCTCGAGCTCGACGCGGATCTCGTAGTACCCGACCTCGATGCCCTCGGTGCGCTTCGTGGCGACGATGTCGGTGATCGGGTTGTCGTCGAGGTCGATGATGAAGCCCTCGAGGGTGTCGGGACCGTCGTCGGACAGGGTCCCGTCGAGCACGATCGAGACAGGGAGCCGCTGCGGCCCAGGGACGAACAGGGCCGTGTTCGGGAACCGCTGGGCGACACCGAAGCCGCTGGTGAGGGCAGGATCGGCGGTGACGACCGGCAGCGTCGGACCGCTCGCCGTGGAGGGCTCGTCGCTCCCACCACAGGCCGCGAGCACGGCGGAGCCGCCCACCGAGGCTGCGCCCACGACAGAGGCCCGGACGAGGAAGCGGCGGCGGGTGGAGGGCATGTCGAGGATCTCGCGGTCGATGCTCATCGCGGTCACGGTACCCCTGTTGCATCGGCGAAACCCAGCGTGTCAGCCTCTCCGTCGTGTCAACCGCGTCACAGGATCCGAACCGTCGAACGGTGACGCTGACCGTCGACGGGAACGAGGTCTCGGTCGACGCCGAGGGCTCGCTGCTCGACGTCCTGCGTGGGCTCGGCGTGCGCTCTGCGAAGGACGGGTGCAGCCCCCAGGGACAGTGCGGGTGTTGCACGGTGTGGGTCGACGGACAACCGCGTGTCTCGTGCGTGACGCCGGTGTCGCGTGTGTCGGGAAGGGTCGTGACGACCCTCGACTCGCTTCCCGGGCGCGATGAGTGGGCCGAGGCGCTCTGTGCGACGGGTGGGACCCAGTGCGGCTTCTGCACGCCGGGCATCGTGATGCGCCTCGCCGCCCTCGAGAGTGGAGCGCGGTCGCACGAGGCGGTCTGCCAGTCGCTCCTCGCCCACCAGTGTCGGTGCACGGGATGGAACCCAGTGCTCGACGCAGTGGAACTCCTGGAGGCCGGGGGCGTGGTTCCTGCACGTGATCTCGATGCCGCCTCGCGACGAGCGTCGCTCGAGGGTCGCACCCCGCAGCACGTGTCGCCCGGTGTCGTACTCGGGGAGGCGGGGTTCGCCGCCGACACGGCCCCGGCCGACGCCCTCATCGCACTGGTCGGTGCCGACGGGGAGTGGGTGGTGGGCGAGAGCCTCGCGGCGGCCCGTCGTCTCGCCGGAAAGATCCAGGGCCGCCGGACGACGGTCCCGGTCGACTGGCCGGTCGCTCTCCCCGACGGCGACTGGGACCGCACCCTGCGCACCACCTGGGTCGATCCCGCTCCGTTGGAGACGGATGCGGCGTGGTGCCTCCCGGGCGGTGAGCCGGTCGGCCCCGATGGCCACGGCGGGGCCTTCGGTGGCAAGGCCGCAGGAGCATCGAGCGAGGTGGCCGTCGCGGCGCGCCGAATGGCCGACGAACACGGCCGCCCTGTGTTGGCGCTCTGGTCTCGTGAGGACTCGGTGCGGAGGGGTCCCAAGCGGCCTCCGTTGGCCATCGGCCTGCGCTCTGACGGAACTGGCGTCGTTCGTGTGGCCCGCACGCCGGGCATTGTCGCTGCCATCCAGGCCGTGGCGCCTCTGCTCGAGGTCGAGGAGGTCGACGTCGCCGGACCGCCGACCTCGGCCGCGGTGCGCGGTGCGGGTTGGGTCGAGGCTCTCGTCGCCCTCGGCTCGCTGTCCGACGACCCCTCGCCGTGGGTGGTGTCGCCGGAGGGGGCCCGCGCCAGGGCCACGATCGACGACTCTGGTGTGCACGTGGAGGTCGAGTGCGGCGAGGTGCTCGACGAGGTCGTGCTGCGCAGTTACTGCGCGGGTGCAGCGCACATGGCGCTGGGCTGGGTGCGCAGCGAGGCGATCTGCGTCGACCTGGCCGGTGAGGTCCACGACCTGACGATGCGGAGCCTCGGCATCCTGCGGGCCGTCGACACGCCGAGGGTCGACGTGGTGGTGGTCCCGCCCCGCGACGGCGGTCCGACCGACCCGGTGAACGGGAGCGACGCGGTGTTCGCCGCGGTGGCCCTCGCGGCGTGGCGGGCAGAGTCGTTCGCGGCCTGCTGGCCTACGATGCGGGCATGAGCAAGCCCCTCGGCCCCTACACCCCTGCTGTCCGCGCCGGCGACTGGATCATCGTGAGCGGTCAGCTCGGCATCAAGGACGGCGCACTCGTCGCCGGTGGCGTCGCCGCCCAGACCGCCCAGGCGGTCGAGAACCTCAAGGCCCAGCTGGCCTCGATGGGCGCCACGATCCACGACATCGCCAAGACGCTGTGCTTCCTGACCGACATGGACACCTTCGCGACCTTCAACGAGGCCTACGTCGCCGGCTTCGACGGAGCGCGTCCGGCCCGCAGCACCATCGGCGTCGCCTCCCTGCCCTTCGGAGGGGCCGTGGAGATTGAGGCCTGGGCGTTCAAGCCACTAGGGTGACCGACGTGCCCGGTGCCATCGCCATCATCATCGCCCTGCTGATCTTCCCGGTCCTCGCGATCATGGGAACGGTCGTGATCGCGGCCGGCCTCGGCGAGTCGCTCCACCGCGATGCCGTCGATCGGCACGAGGGCAGCGAACTCATCGACGTCAACTACTGACCAGCACTGGCTGAACAGCACTGGCGAGCGGAGTGTCCGCGCCCGGGCGCCCGGTCGTGCTGACAGACTGACCCCATGCATTCGCACGACGCGTCGACCGAGGTCCTCACGCAGGCCATCGTCCGCGCCGCCATCGACCGCGTGCGTCTCGACCCGCCGCCGCTCGACGGTCCGCGCACCCCGGCCGAACTGAGGGCGATGACCGGTCGCACGGTGACCCCGCGGGGCATCGGTGGCCTCGAGGCACTGCGGGTGTGGAGCGACGTGCTCGCCCCGGCCTGCATCTCGGTCGACCACCCGCGGTTCCTCTCGTTCGTCCCGGCGGCGCCGACCGAGGCGAGCATCCTGTTCGACCTCGTCGTCGGTGCGTGCAGCATCTTCGGTGGCTCATGGCTCGAGGGTTCCGGCGCGGTGCACGCCGAGAACGAGGCGCTGCGCTGGATCGCCGACCTCGTGGGAATGCCGGCCGAGGCGGGCGGCGTCTTCGTCAGCGGCGGGACGGCCGGCAACCTGAGCGCCCTGATCGCGGCGCGCCACCGTTGGCGAGAGCGTGCGGCCGGCCGCTTCGATCGCACCCGTGCGCTGTTCCTCGTCTCGAAGGGTGCGCACAGCAGCATCGCCTCGGCTGCGCGGGCGATGGATGCCGACATTGTCACGGTCGAGGCCGACGCCAGCGGCCGGATGTCGGGAGAGGCCCTTCGGACGCTCGTGGCGTCGATGTCGCCCGAGGATCGTGCTGCGGTGACCGCTCTGGTCGTGACCAGCGGGACGACGAACGCCGGTGTCATCGACCCGCTCGACGTCGCGGCCGAGGTCGCCGCCGAGTTGGGGACATGGATGCACGTCGACGGCGCGTACGGCGGTGCTGGCCTTGCATCGTCGCTGGTGCGCGATCACTACGTCGGTATCGAGAACGCCGACAGCTTCATCGTCGACCCGCACAAGTGGCTGTTCGCACCGTTCGACAGCTGTGCGCTCATCTACCGCGATCCGGCCATCGCCAAGGCCGCGCACACGCAACACGCCGAGTACCTCGACGTGCTGCACGACGATGGCGACACGGCCTGGAACCCCAGCGACTACGCCCACCATCTGTCGCGTCGCGCCCGCGGTCTGCCGTTCTGGTTCAGCCTGGCCACCCATGGCACGGCGGCATATCGCGACGCAGTCGAGGAGACGTTGCGCGTGGCCCGCGAGGGTGCCGCGGCGGTCGCCGCCGCGCCGCACCTCGAGCTGGTGATGGAGCCCGAGCTCAGCGTCATCCTGTTCACCCGCGACGGCTGGACCCACCAGCAGTAC
>JBEBDM010000030.1:0-2781 GCA_041156905.1 Actinomycetota bacterium
AGGCCGAGCAGGCTGCTCCACATCGCGCTCGAGAGCGCCGAGCGGCCCGGCTGCGGGTCGATGGTCTCGCGGACCGCCGTGCGTCCGGTGTCGTCCTTCTGGACGATCACCGCGTCGCGCAGACGCAACGCTCCACGCACGCCCAGACCCGTCGCCGCGGTCAGGAACTCCTGGGCACGCAGCCTGTCGGGGAGCGAGACACCGACGAGGTACTGGTCAGCCGTGGGCATGGCCGCACCGTAGCCGTCGTCAGAGAACGACGCTCACCGCGGCAGCCACACCAAGACCGAGGAACACGACGCCGGCCACGCGCTGCACCGTGCGCAACGGGACACGGCGGACGATCCAACTGCCCGCCGTCACGGCGAGAGCCGCCACCGACGCCAGAGCACACCACGCTCCGAGAGCCACTGCGATCGGGGCGGAGTACTGCGTGGCGATGCCGGCCGTCGCGAGTTGGGTGAGGTCGCCGAACTCCGCGAGTCCGACGACCGACGCGGCCGTCACCGCCACCTTCGCGAACGAGACCCGCCCCTCGGATCCCCCTGATGTCTCGTCATCGTCATCGTCGTCACCGCGCAGCATGATCACGCCGCCGACGAGGAACAGCGCGGCAACGGCGAGACGCACCGGCGTGGTGGGCAGCGAGCGGAGCAACGCGCCGATCGTGACCGCCAGCACGACGTGCATGACGAAGGCACCCGCCACACCGCACCACACCGCGAGAGGTCGACGGAAACGTGTCGTCAGCACGAGCGACGCGACCATGGTCTTGTCGGGCAGCTCGGCCAGGAACACGGTGCCGAACGCCACGGCGAACGCCGTGAGCGTCGAGGACCCCATCAGCGCTCGTCCAGCCGCTGGATGCGCCGTGCGTGGCGACGGTGCAGGGCGAGCATCTCGTCGACCCGCGGGTGGGTGAGACGACCGTCGCTGACCACCCGACGTCCGTGCACGATCGTGTGCCACGCCGAGGTCGGCCCGCTGCGCAACCACGCCTCGACCGGATCGGCCTCGGCTCCGCTGAACATCACACCATCGAGCCGCCAGACAGCGAGGTCGGCCACTGCGCCAGGAGCGATCACGCCGATCTCGCCCTCGCGTCCGAGGCAGCCGGCACCGCCGAGTGTGGCCATCTCGAGTGCCATCCGCGCCGTTCCGGTGTGTGCCCCGTCGCGCAGCTTGGCCAGCAACATCGCCGAACGGGCCTCGAGCCAGAGCGACGCGCTGTCGGCCGAGGACGAGCCGTCGACACCGAGTCCGACCTTCACGCCAGCAGCACGCAACGGCACGACCGGAGCGATGCCCGACGACAGGATGCAGTTGCTGCTCGGGCAGTGCGCCACGCCGACACCCGCGGCACCGAGGCGGCGGATCTCGTCGGGGTTCGGCATCACGCAGTGTGCGACCCACACCCGATCGGAGCACCAGCCCGTGCGCTCGAGGTACTCCATCGGCCGGCACCCGAAGGTCGCCAACGAGAACTCATCGTCCTCGGCGTTCTCCGCGAAGTGGGTGTGGAGCCGCACGTCGAGTCGCTCGGCGAGTTCGGCCGAGCGGACCATCAGACTCTCGGTGACGCTGAACGGCGAGCACGGGGCGAGTGCGATGCGCACCATCGCGCCGTGCGAGCGGTCGTGGTGACGCAGCACGGCCTCCTCACTGGCCGCCAGGATGCTGTCGTCGTCGCTCACGACGTCGTCGGGCGGAAGCCCACCGTCCTTCTCGCTCAGGCTCATCGAGCCACGCGTCGGGTGGAACCGCATACCGAGTTCACGGGCCGCGGTGATCTCGGCCGAGAGCAGGTCACCCGCGCCGTGCGGGTGGAGATAGAGGTGGTCGGTGCTCGTCGTGCAGCCGCTCAGCGCCAGTTCCGCGAGTCCGACGTACGCGCTCGCGTAGACCGACTCCTCGTCGATCGCGCGCCACAGCGGATACAGAGACTGCAGCCACCCGAACAGCGGCTTGTCGGACATGCCGGGATACGCACGCGTGAGGTTCTGGTAGATGTGGTGATGGGTGTTGACGAGACCCGGTGTCACGAGACAGTCGGTGGCATCGATGACCTCGGTCGCCTGTGGCGCGGCGTCGGTGCTCGCACCCACGGCCTCGACGAGACCGCCCGTCACGGCGACCCAACCACCGGCGATCTCGCGTCGCTGCGCGTCGACCGTGGCGACGCAACGGGCGTTGCGGATGAGCAGATCGGCCATGACGTCCTCCTAGGCCAGCGACTCGATGATGAGCGCGATGTCGTCGACGGTCGTGCGCGGGTTGACCACGCAGATGCGCAGCACGGTCTCACCGTTCCACGCCGTCGGGGTCACGAAGGCGATGCCGTCGGCGAGCATCCGGTCGCTCCATGCGGCGTAGTCGGCCGGCGACCAGCCGAGCCGGCGGAACACCACGACACTCAGCTCGGGCTCGATCACCAACTCGAGATGCTCCGACTCCCGCATCAGGCGAGCGCCCTCGTGGGCGACACGGATGGTCTCGTCGACGGCCTCGCGATACGCGTCGGTGCCGTACGTGGCGAGGCTGAACCAGAAGGGCAGGCCACGAGCACGGCGCGACAGGTGATGGGCGAAGTCGCTCGGGTTCCACTCGACGTCGGCATCGTCACCGTGCAGGACGTCGAGGTACTCGGCGTGCTGGGTGTGGGCCCGTCGAGCCTGTTCGGGGTCGCGGTACAGCAGTGCGCAGCAGTCGACCGGCGCGAACAGCCACTTGTGCGGGTCGACGATGAAACTGTCGGCGTTCTCGATCCCGACGTAGCGATCG
>JBEBDM010000031.1:0-8311 GCA_041156905.1 Actinomycetota bacterium
GACAGCACGTCGAGGGTGGCGACCTCCTTGGCCAGCCAGAGCGGGTCGCGCTGGGCGACGAGGGTGATGCCGGTGGCGACCTTGAGGGTCGTGGTCGTGGCGGCGACGGCGGCCAGTGCGAGGAACTGGTCGTGGGTGCGCCAGTACTCCTCGGGCAGGGGCGGTGCACCCTCCCGGCCACCCCAGGGCGTCCGGCGCGACACGGGGATGTGCGAGTGCTCGGGGAACCAGAGCGAGTCGAAGCCGCGGGCCTCGGCCTCGCGACCGAGCTCGACGGGCTGGATGCCCTTGTCGGTGGGGAAGATGACCAGGCCGATGCGCATGCGGCGACATTATCCGTGCGGCATTCTCCGAGCCGCGTACCCTGAGGGGTGCCTACCGACCAGTAGGTAGATCGGTCTAGAGTGTTGCCGATGGCAGCTCTCCCGTCCCTCCGTTCGTCGGCTCGAGCGATGACCGCGGCCGAGGAAGATCTCATGCACGACCTGACCCCGGTCGCCGAGGGACTCGTCGAGAGGCACCTCGACACCTGCAAGCCGTGGTACCCGCACGAGTTCGTGCCGTGGGAGCTCGGTCGCACCTTCCGGCCCGAGGACGGCTGGGACCCCACCGTCACGCCGCTCCCTCCCGAGGTCCGCAGCGCCCTCTACGTGAACCTGCTCACCGAGGACAACCTGCCGTACTACTTCCGCACGCTCGAGCGGATGTTCGGTCGTCAGGGAGTGTGGAGCGAGTGGTCGCACCGTTGGGTGGCTGAGGAAGGTCGGCACGCGCAGGTCATGCGCGACTACCTGCTCGTGACGCAGGCCGTGAACCCGTGGGAACTCGAGGACGGGCGGATGTCGCAGATGGGCGGCGGCCAGGTGCCCGAGCCGCCCACCGCCGTCGACGGTTTCGTCTACGTCGCGATGCAGGAGCTCGCCACCCGCATCGCCCACCGCAACACGGCCAAGGCCCTGCACGAGTCCCTCTCCGATCATCCGGCCGGTGAACTCGGCTACCAGATGCTGACCCGCATCGCGGCGGACGAGAACTTCCACTTCCTCTTCTACCGCGACCTCACGTCGGCCGCGCTCGAGATCGCCCCGTCGGTGGTCCTGCCCGCGATCGAACGTCAGGTGCGCGAGTTCGAGATGCCCGGGACCGGGATCCCCGGCTTCAAGCAGCACGCCGAGGCCATCGCCCGCGCCGAGATCTACAACCTCGTCCAGCACCACGACCAGATCCTCCAGCCCGTGGTGGTGAAGTGGTGGAAGCTCGAGTCGCTCCAGGGCCTGTCGGCCGAGGCCGAGCAGGCGCGCGAGGCAGTGCTGCGTCAGATCACGCGCATCGGTTCTGTCGCCCGGCGGCTCGGTGAGCGTCTGCGCTCGCGTCCGTTGCGCGACGCCTGAAGTTCGCTACGAACCCGAGAGCGGTTCGCCGTCGAAGCGGTCGCGCGTCGCGAACGTCGAGACGGGTCGGCGCGTGAGACGCGTCGGTTGGTGCACCGGGTGCCCGAGGAAGATCGTGGCCGCGAGCGCATGACGATCGGGGAGCCCGAGCACCTCGGCCACCTCGGGTTCGCGGCGCGAGAGGAACGTCGTCAACACTCCGCCGAGGCCGTGGGCCCGCGCTGAGAGCAGCAGGTTCCAGCAGAAGGGGTAGATGCTCGCCCCGCCGGTGATCGGTGGGCGTCCGAGTTGTCCGTCCATCAGCGCGATCTGGCCGAGGTCGGCAGCCACGGCGAGGACGACGGGCACCGAGGCGATGTCGTCGATCAGCGTGTTGGGGACGGGGGTCGTCTCGAGGCCGTCGACCGACAGCCCGAACACGAACGGACGCTGACCCGCTGCGCTCGTGGCGACGTACTCCTCCCACACCGGACGCATCGCCGCAGCGATCGCGGCGCGTGCGTGCTGGTCGCCGACGACGGCGACGCGCCACGGCTGCTTGTTGCCACCGCTGGGAGCGAAGCGGGCGTCGTCGAGGATCTCGACGAGCAATGCGTCGTCGACAGGTTGGTCGGTGAACCCGCGCACCGTCCCCGTCGTGCGGAGAGCGGTACGCAGGTCCATCGGATCAGCCCTTCGCCGAGTCGGCGACCTTGCGGCGCACCACGTTGAGCGCCGAGCCGGCCTTGAACCACTCGACCTGCTCGTCGCTGAAGGTGTGCTTGGCCGAGAACTCCGACTTGACGGCGCCGTCGGGGCCGACGACCTGGCAACGCACGTCGGTGCCCGGAACGGGCGGGAGGCCGAGCACGTTGATGCGGTCGTCCTCGCCGATCGTGTCGTAGGTGGCCGGGTCGGCGAAGGTCAGCGGCACGAGGCCCTGCTTCTTGAGGTTGGTCTCGTGGATGCGGGCGAAGGAGCGGGCGAAGATCACCACGCCGCCGCGGAAGCGGGGCTCCATCGCGGCGTGCTCACGGCTCGAGCCCTCGCCGTAGTTGCGGTCACCGATCGCCGTCCACCGGATACCGGCCTCGCTGTACTTCTTGGCGAGGTTCGGGTAGGTGTCGACCGAGCCGTCGCGGACGTCCTTGCCGTGACCAGCCTCGTAGTGATCGCCGTAGGCGTTGATCGCACCGAGGAACAGGTTGCCCGAGATGTTCTCGAGGTGGCCGCGGTAGGTGAGCCACTTGCCGGCCGCAGAGATGTGGTCGGTGGTGCACTTGCCCTTGGCCTTCATCAGCACCGGGAGGCCGAGGTAGTCGTGGCCGTCCCACGCCGGGAACGGCTCGAGCAGCTGGAGGCGATCGCTGGTGGGCGACACAGCGACGGTGACGCTGCTGCCATCGGCCGGGGGCGCCGTGAAGGTGTTCTGGCCGGGGTCGTAGCCACGGTCGGGGAGCACCTCGCCGACGGGAGCCTCGAGGCGCACCTCGGTGCCGTCGGGGGCCGTGATGGTGTCGGTGGTCGGGTCGAAGTCGAGGCGACCGGCGAGCGCGAGGGCCACCACGGTGTCGGGCGACGTGACGAAGCTGAGGGTGTTGGCCGAGCCGTCGTTGCGCTTGGGGAAGTTGCGGTTGAACGAGTTGACGATCGTGTTCGGACGGTCGTTTGCCGAGGCCGGGCGATCCCACTGGCCGATGCACGGGCCGCAGGCGTTGGCGAGCACCGTGGCACCGATGGCCTCCAGATCGGCGATCAGGCCGTCGCGCTCGATCGTGGCGCGGGTCTGCTCGGAGCCGGGCGTGACGAGCAGTTCGCACTTCACCTTCAGGCCCCTCGCCGCGGCCTGGCGGGCGATGCTGGCGGCCCGGGTGATGTCCTCGTACGAGGAGTTCGTGCACGAGCCGATGAGCGCGGCGCTGATCTCGAGCGGCCAGTCGTTGGCGCGGGCCTCGGCGCCGACCTGTGCGCCGATGCGGTTGGCGCGGTCGGGTGAGTGCGGGCCGTTGATCAGCGGGGTGAGCGTGTCGAGGTCGATCTCGACGATCTGGTCGTACTGGGCGCCGTCGTCGGGACGCAGGTGGTCGGCGACCTTGTCGGCGGCGTCGGCAATGGCCTCGCGGCCGGTGGCCTTGAGGTACTGGGCCATGTTGTGGTCGTACCCGAACACCGAGCAGGTGGCGCCGATCTCGGCACCCATGTTGCAGATGGTGGCCTTGCCGGTGGCCGAGATGCTGTCGGCGCCGGGACCGAAGTACTCGACGATGGCACCGGTTCCGCCCTCGACGGTGAGGACGCGGGCGACCTCGAGGATGACGTCCTTCGGGCTGCTCCAGCCGTTGAGCGTGCCGGTGAGGCGAACGCCGATCACCTTGGGCCAGCGGACGTTGAACGGGAAGCCGGTCATCACGTCGACCGCATCGGCGCCACCGACGCCGATCGCGACCATGCCGAGTCCGCCGGCGTTCGGGGTGTGGCTGTCGGTGCCGATCATCATCCCGCCGGGGAAGGCGTAGTTCTCGAGCACGACCTGGTGGATGATGCCGCTGCCGGGACCCCAGAACCCGATGCCGTACTTGGCGCTCACCGAGCGGAGGAAGTCGTAGACCTCCTTGTTCGTGTCGACGGCGACGCCGAGGTCGATCTTGGCCCCGACCTTGGCCGAGATGAGGTGGTCGCAGTGGACGGTGCTGGGCACGGCCGTGGTGGGCAGGCCGGCGGTCATGAACTGCAGCAGGGCCATCTGGGCGGTGGCGTCCTGCATGGCGACACGGTCGGGGTGGAAGTCGTTGTAGGTGCCGCCGCGCTCGATGGCCTCCGACGGATCGCCGAGGTGGTTGAGGAGGATCTTCTCGGTGAGCGTCAGCGGCCGTCCGAAGCGGGCGCGTCCGTCGGCGACCCGCTGCGGGAGGCTGGCGTAGACACGCTGGACGAGGTCGATGGGGGTTCCGGCGGTGACGGTCATCTCGGCTCCGGTCTGTGGGGCCCGTCGTGTGAAGGGCTGTGGGGTGGGGGATTGTCGTGTGAGCCGGTGGTGAGGGTGGCTCAGGGCGATGTAGACAAGCATAATACAAGTGCCTCGCCGTGAGCGCCACGATGCGGGTGTCACGATGTGAGGATCACCGACAGGCGAACGGTGCGACCGGGGGTCGTGCAGGAAGGGCGGACGACGATGCGCACGATCCGATACCAAGAGATCGCCCAGACCCTGCGCGAGCGGGTGGCTGCAGAGGGCCCGGGGCACGTGCTCGCCAGCGAGAGCGAGCTGTCCGCCGAGTTCGAGGTCAGCCGGGTGACGATCCGGCGGGCGCTCGAGACGTTGCGCGACGAGGGTCTGCTCGAGTCGCGACAGGGCTTCGGCTGGTTCGTCGCCGCGGCGCCCGTCCGTCAGCGACTCGCCAGTCTCGAGACGATCGAGCAGCAACTCGAGAAGGGTGGCGTCCAGCCGCGGCGTCGGATCCTCGAGTTCGCGTTCGTCGACGCGCCGGCACACGTCGCCGAGCGGCTCGGCTGTGAGCACGTGCTGCGGGTCAAGCGCCTCAACCTCGCCGACGGAGCGCCGTTCGCGGTCGTGACCGTGTGGTGCCCGGCCGAGTTGGGTCAGCACCTCTCGAGGCGTGACGTCGAGCGTAAGCCGTTCTACGAGCTGCTCGGTGTGGAGTTCCGTGGCGCCACCCAGACCATCGGGGCGGCCGTGGTGGAGGGGCCCGACGCGGCATTGCTGCAGGTGCCGTCGGGAAGTCCTGTGCTGCGGTGCGAGCGCCTCACGACCACCGTCGCCGGTGCACCAGTGCTGCTCAGCGAGCACATCTTCCCGGCGCACCGCACCGAGTTCGTGGTCGACCTGCCGCAGGCGGCCCCATCCCTCGTGCCGAGCGGCCTCCGTCTCGTCGACTGAGGGGCTGGGCCGCCGATTCGAGGTGTGGCCTACCAGCCGTCCCAGTGGGTGATGGGCTCGAGGGGCAGACGGGTGGCGGGCTTGAAGTCGGTCCCGAGGGTGTGGGCGATCGGGAACAGTCCGGCCTGGGTGATGCCCGACGGGATACCGAGGATCTCGGCAGCCTTCGCGTCGCCACCGTTCATCAGGTGGATCGTGGTCCACGCCGTGCCGAGACCACGCTCGCGAGCGGCGAGCATGAAACTCCAGACGGCGGGGAGGATCGAGCCCCACGTCGAGGCCGCGGCGAACGACGGCAGGCGGTCGAGGTCGCCGGTGATGCAGGGGACGAGGAGTACCGGCACCCGGTGGAAGTTCTCGGTCAGGTACTCGGCCGACGAGACGACGCGGGCCTGCTGGGCGGCGCGCGGGTCGTCGGTGGGCATCGGGTTGGCGGCGCCGAGCTGGCGGTAGATCGTGAAGTTCTCGGCGTAGATGTCGGCGAGGGCCTTCTTCTTGGCGGCGTCCTCGACGAAGATCCAGTGCCAGCCCTGCGAGTTGCTGCCGGTGGGCGCCTGCACGGCGAGGTCGAGGCACTCGAGGATCAGCTCTCGCTCGACGGGACGCTCGAAGTCGAGGCGCTTGCGCACGGCGCGGGTGGTCGAGAGGACGTCGTCGGCAGAGAGGTTCAGGTGCATGGAGGCATCCTCTCACGGACCGGCAGACTGGGAGGCGTGGAGCCGCACACCGATCCCCGTACTGAGGCGATCGCACTGAACCGAGCGAACTGGGACAGCCGCGTCGCGCATCACGAACAGGGCTACGACCTCGCCTCGTTCGAGTCCGACCCGACGCACCTCAGCGATGTCGTCCGGTTCGACCGGCCGCGTCTCGGCGACATTCGCGGGCTCGACGTCGTGCACCTCCAGTGCCACATCGGGACCGACACCCTCTCGCTCGCGCGGCTCGGGGCACGTGTGACCGGCCTCGACTTCTCGGCGCCGGCTCTCGCGGTGGCGGCGTCCCTCGCCCAGCGTTGTGGTGCGAGCATCGAGTACGTCGAGTCCGACGTCGACCATGCCGTCGAGGCACTGGGAGCCGGGCGGTTCGATCTCGTCTACACCGGTATCGGGGCGCTGTGCTGGCTGCCCTCGATCGCGGAGTGGGCGCGCGTCGTCTCGACGCTGTTGCGACCCGGCGGTTCGCTGTTCATCCGAGAGGGGCATCCGATGTTGTGGTCGTTGTGCGACCCGCGTCCGGACGGACTCGTGACCCTCGACTTCCCGTACTTCGAGACATCGGGCACGGTGTTCGAGGAGGAGTACTCGTACGTCGAGCATGCCGACCCGCTCGCCTCGCCGACGACGGTGCAGTTCAACCACTCCCTCTCCGAGATCTTCAACGCGCTCTGGGCCGCGGGGATGGAGGTCACCCTCTTCGAGGAGCACCGGTCAGTGCCCTGGAACCAGCTCGGTGACGCGATGGTCGACATCGGTGGCGGGGAGTACCAGCTGGCCGAGCGACCCGAGCGACTGGCTGCCTCGTACACGCTGCGAGCGCGGCGCCGCTGACCTGCCAGAATCGCCGCATGAGCAGCGATTCCCCGTCCCCGACCGTCGTCTCCTTCCGCGACCGAGTCCGCATCACCGTCACCGACGGGATCGCCGACGTGCGTATGACCCGTGCCGACAAGCGCAACGCTCTCGACAGCGACATGTTCCTCGGCCTCGCCGAGGCGGGGGAGTGGCTGACGACGGCGCCGGGGATCCTCGTGGCCGTGCTGTCGGGCGAGGGTTCGTCGTTCTGCGCCGGACTCGACTTCGCCACGATGACCGCCCTCGCCGGTGGAGCCCGCGACGGCGAGCGTGCCGAGGGCAACCCCGGCCGCATCGAGGATGGTCGGATCACCCACCTCGGACAGCAGGTGTGCTGGGTCTGGCAGGAAGTGCCGGTCCCGGTGATCGCCGCCGTGCACGGTCACGCTCTCGGCGGTGGCATCCAGGTCGCCCTCGGTGCCGACATCCGCATCGTGCACCCCGACACGCAGCTGAGCGTGCGCGAGGTGCACTGGGGTCTCGTGCCCGACATGACGGGGACACACTTCCTCGCCGGGCTCGTCGGCACCGACGTGGCCAAGGAACTCGTCTTCACGGCACGCGTGTTCGACGGGCGTGAGGCCAAGGAACTCGGTCTCGCGACGCGCCTCTCCGACGACCCCCACGCCGACGCGATGTCGATGGCCCGCGAGATCGCCGGCCGCAGCCCTGATGCCGTGCGTGCCGCCAAGCAGTTGCTGAATGGCCTCTTCCACCAGGGCGCCGCCGACCAGTTCGCCGCCGAGCGGCATCACATCGGATCGCTCGTCGGTAGGCCCAACCAGGCCGAGGCCGTGATGTCGAACTTCGAGAAGCGTGCACCGCGCTGGGTCGTCCCGGGCTGAGCGAGATGAGCACCGACCTCGATCCCGACCGCCTGAAGCTCTACTCGTTCCAGCTGTTCTCGAAGCTGGAGGGTGCCGTCACCGCCGGGATGGTGCACCTCGGCGACCAACTGGGCCTGTACCGAGCGATGCGCGACATCGGCCGACCGGTGTCGACGCAGGAACTGGCCGAGGCGACCGGCACGATCGAGCGGTGGGTCCGCGAATGGGCCCACAACCAGGCCGCGGCCCGGATGATCGAGTCGCATCCCGATGGGACGTTCGCGCTCTCACCGGAGGCGGCGGTGGTCCTCGCCGACCCGCACCACCCGGCGTTCGGCATGGGGATGTTCCACCGGCTGCCCCAGACCATGAACGCCCTCGAGCACGTGCGGGAGAGTTTCCGCACCGGGGTCGGGCACGACTACGACAGCCACGGGCCCGAGGGTGCCGTCGGCATCGAGCGCAGCTTCGAGCCGTGGAACCGCGCGTTCCTGCTGCCGGTCGTGCTGCCGGCCGTCGAAGGGATGGTCGATCGCCTGCGTGAGGGAGCCGCCGTGGCCGATGTCGGCTGCGGAGCGGGGAGTGCGGTGCTGCTCATGGCCGAGGCGTTCCCGGCGAGCTCGTTCGTCGGTTACGACATCA
>JBEBDM010000032.1:0-4211 GCA_041156905.1 Actinomycetota bacterium
CACGTGACCAAGGAGGGCAGCCTCGCCGGGCCACGCGTCCTCGAGCACGTGGTCGACACGGTGCTCTCGTTCGAGGGCGACCGGCACCACGCCCTGCGCCTCCTGCGTGCCTCCAAGCACCGCTTCGGACCCACCGACGAGCTCGGCGTGTTCGAGATGACGGGCGAGGGGCTCCAGAGCGTTCCCGACGCCAGCAGTCTGTTCCTCACCGACCGCCGCACGGGTGCCGCCGGGAGTACGGTCACCGCCACCCTCGAGGGCCAGCGGCCCCTCCTCGTCGAGGTCCAGGCGCTCACCAACCGTCTCACCAGCGGGGTGCCGCCACGCCGCAGTGCGCACGGCATCGAACCCGGCCGACTCGCCCTGCTGATCGCCGTGCTCGAGCGACGGGCGCGGGTCAACCTCGTGAGCCACGAGGTGTTCACGTCGGTGGTCGGCGGAGTACGGCTCAGCGAGCCGGGCGCCGATCTCGCCGTGTGTCTCGCCCTCGTGAGCTCGCTCACCGACACACCGCTCGCCCCCGACCTCGTGGTCTTCGGGGAGATCGGTCTGGCCGGCGAGGTCCGTCAGGCCGCTCACACCTCACGCCGTGTCGCCGAGGCTGCCCGGATGGGTTTCGCCCGGGCCATCGTGCCGGCCAACGCCCCTGCCGTCGACGCCCCCATCCGGCTGCTCCGTGTCGCCAGCCTCACCGAGGCGCTGGCCGCCGCAGGACTGCCCACGTAGCCACCCGCCCGTCCGCGTCCCTGCACCCCGGACGCCCGCGAACACGTTCTCGTCGAGCACACCGCCGAGGCGGGCTCGACACCTCAGCTCGGGTGGTACTCGACCTTCACACCCGGTCGTTCGCCGTCGTAGCGGACGAGCCCGTCGTCGACCAGCTTGATCAGGTGGGCGAGCACGCTGCGGCCCGCAGCGCGGTAGAGCTTCTCGTTCACTCCCACGTAGAGGCGGCGCACCATCTCGGGGATGAGCGTCACGCCGTCGCGCACGGCACCGAGCACCTGGGCCTCGCGGTCGAGCCGGTGCTGGACGAAGGCATCGATGAACGGGACGGCATCGGTGACGGGCGCACCGTGGGTGGGCCACAGCACCTCATCGCCGCGCTCGCGCACTCGCTGCAACGAGGCGAAGTAGTCGCGCATGTCGCCGTCAGGAGGGGTGATGACGGTGGTGCTCCACCCCATGATGTGGTCGCCGGTGAACAGCGACCTCTCCTCCTCAAGGGCGTACGCCATGTGGTTCGAGGTGTGTCCGGGGGTGTGCACTGCACGGATCGTCCAGCCCTCGCCCTCTGCCGCGAGGTCGCCGTTCACGACTCGCACCGAGGGTGAGAAGGCGAGGTCGAGCGACTCCTCGGTGGCGCCCTCCTCGGCACCGCCCGCTGCCTCGGCCATCGGGTCGGGGCCGTCGTCGTCGAGCGGCGCATCGTCGTCGTCGATCCAGGTCGTGTTGAGCACGTGGGGTCCGTACGCCACCATCGGTGCACCGGTCTCCTCGTGCAGCCACGCGGCGAGCGGTGAGTGGTCGCTGTGGCAGTGGGTCACGAGGATGGCGCGCACCGTGCAGCCCTCGAGCGCACGTGACAGTGCCGCCTTGTGTCCTTCGAGGACGGGGCCCGGATCGATGACGGCCACGTCGCCGCGCCCGACGATGTAGGTGCCCGTCCCGAAGTAGGTGAACTTCGAGGGGTTGCGGGCGATCACCCGGCGCACGAGCGGGGAGACCTGCACGGCCTCGCCGTAACGCGGGTCGTCGAGGGTGACGAACGGGATTCCCATGGCGCGACCTACAGCCCCACGGCCCGGACGGTGCCGACCTTCTGGCCGTGACCGAGGATCCGTTCCTCGACCCGGGGTGCCACGTCGCTGACGTCGAGACCGAGTGCGGCGAGGGCGGCAACCATCACCGGCGGCCGGGCCCGGTCGCCACCATCGGCGATCTTGAGCGCCACCGTGCGGCCGTCGGGCAACGCCGCGGCGAAGACACCGTCGGCTCCGTCCTTGGCCATCATCCCGGGGAAGGCACGCATGAAGGTCGTGACGTCACGGCCCTCGCCTCCCACCATCTCCGGGTGGCTGCTCATCGCCGCGTGGACCTGCCGCGACGAGTCGCCGCCCACGCCCATCGCGATGTTGCGGAACGCACGCGCCAGACCGAGCAGCGACATCGCGTGTGCCGGGGCACCGCAGCCGTCGACTCCGATGTGCGTGTGCTCCTCCTCGCAGAGCTCGTCGATGACCTGCGTGGTGAGCACCTGTAGCGGGTGATCGAATGCGAGGTACGAGGCATCGGCGTGCCCCCAGCCATTGTGCACGCACGTGGCGAGCATGCCGCTGTGCTTGCCGCTGCAGTTCATCTGCACACGAGTGGGTCCGCCACCCGAGCGCCAGATCGCCTCGGCCGACGGGGCGTGGAGAGGCATGGCCGGCGTGTTGCCGAGGGCATCGGTGGTGAGACCCGCCGAGGCGAGGATCTCCCCCGCTGCCTCGAGATGTGTCGGAGTGCCGTCGTGGCTCGCGCACACGAGGGCGAGCAGGCGCGACGGCAACGAGAGGCCGGCACGCACCATGGCAGCGGCCTGCATCGGCTTGTTCGACGAGCGCGGGAACACCACGACCGACGGATCTCCGACGGCGAGTTCGACGTCACCCGACGGACCGAGGGCGACCACGGCCCCGAAGTGGACCGACTCGTCGTAGCCGTTGCGCGACGTGATCGCCAACGGCCGGAATGCCTCAGGGGTTGCCATCGATCTCGTGTCCTCGTGTTCCGGGGTGCTGCGCGGCTGCTCGCCGCTGACGACGTGAGAGTCGTGACGACGATTCGAGCAGAGGGTGGTCGATCAGTCCGAATCGGATCCCGCGGTCGGACAGCACGGCCTGCAGCATCGCCGCACCGGGGATCGCGAGGATCGCTCCGACCGGACCGAGGATCGCTGCTCCGGCCAAGGCCGCGCCGAAGGCCACGGCCGGGTGGAGGTCCATCGTGCGGGCCGTGACGCGAGGGGCGATGACGTAGTTCTCGAACTGCTGGTACACGAGGATCACGATCACGACGGCGAGTGCCCGGGACGGCGAGTCGATGAACGTGATCAGGACGGGCAGGGCGCCCGCGATGTAGGTGCCCACCACGGGGAGGAACTGGCTGACGGCCCCGACCCACAGCGCCATCGCGAGCGGAGCGGGCGCACCGATCACCGAGAGGGCGATCCAGTGCACGATGGCGCTGGCCCCGGCGAGCAGCGCACGTGAGTAGAGGTAGCCACCGGTCTTGTCGATGGCGATCTCCCACGTGTGCATCAGCCGTTCCTGACGGTCGTGCCGGAGACGGCTGCAGATCAGCCGCCGCAGCTTGGGAGCGTCGGCCACGAGGTAGAAGGTGAACAGCAGCACCGAGAAGGTCTGCAGGAGGACCCCGAGCGCCGTGACCGAGAGATCGATGACCTTGCTGCGCTGGTTGCTGATGAAGGTCTGCACCGCACCGTTCGGGTCCTCGATCTCGGTGATCACCGCGCTGGGGTCGATCCGGGTTCCGAGGTTGTCGTTCAGGAAGTTGACCGTGCGGGTGACGTACTTCTCCGAGTCGCTGAGGAGGTCGGCGAGCTGCTGGCCGACCTGGGCGCTGATCGCGACCAGGAAGAGGATGACGATCACCAGCGTCCCGAGCAGGAACAGCAGGGTCGCCGAACCACGCTTCCAGCCACGGCGCTCGAGGCGGTTCACGCCCGGCTCGATGGCGAGCGAGAGGAAGAGTGACAACAGGAGCAGGACGAACAGCCCGTAGAGGCCGTCGATCGAGCGATCGAGACGGACCGCGACGAGGTAACCGAGCCAGAAGACACCCACCGCCGCCCACACCCAGCGCGGCATCCGTGAGGGCGTCAGGGGGTACTGCGGATCGCTCACCTCGGGGAGCGTACCCAACAGGGCTCAGCGCCGCGAGCGTGAACGGCGTCGAAGCGCGGGGGCGAGGTCACCACGATCGTGGACCTCCACCGAGTCGAGGCCCAGCCACGCCGCCATGCGCTCGAGTTCGGGCCACAGGTCGTCGGCCACCGCATCGGCCGGCACCCCGGGCTCGGTGTACGAACCCTGGACGCGCAACACGCCCGCCGCCCTGTCGGCCTTCATGTCGGCGCGACCCACGAGCGAATCGCCCCAGAGGATGGGCAACACGTAATAGCCGTACACCCTCTTCGGGGCAGGCGT
>JBEBDM010000033.1:0-2629 GCA_041156905.1 Actinomycetota bacterium
GTGAACGAGGACTCGTTCACGACCTCGACCAAGACGATGAGCTTCTTCACCGGCGTGGCCGAGCGGTCGGGTGACGGCTACTGGAACCTGCTGGTGAAGGCCATCGTCAACGGCATTCGCCTCGGCATGGTGATCGCCATCTGCTCGGTCGGTCTCAGTCTGATCTTCGGCACGACGGGGCTCACCAACTTCGCCCACGGCGAACTGGTCACCTTCGGCGGCCTCACGGCCCACCTCCTGAGCGTGACCTGGGGCGTGCCCTTCCTGCTCTCGGCGGTCCTGACCATCTTCCTCGGTGGCCTCTTCGGCCTCGGACTCAACCGTGGGGTGTGGGGCCCCCTGCGCAAGAAGGGCATCGGCCTGATCTCGCAGATGGTCGTCTCCGTCGGTCTCGCGATCATCCTCGTCAACCTGTACCTGATGCGGTTCGGCGGCACCACCAAGCGCTACCAGGCCTACAACGACCAGGTGGCGATGGAATGGGGCCCGATCCAGATCACGGCCCGCGACCTCACCACGACGATCATCTCGCTCATCGTGCTCGTCGCCCTTGCTCTGGTGCTGCAGAAGTCGCGTCTCGGCAAGGCCACCCGCGCTGTCAGCGACAACGCCGATCTGGCGTCGTCGACCGGCATCGACAGCGAGAAGATCATCCGGATCGTGTGGTTCCTCGGTGGTTCGCTGGCGGCCCTCGGCGGCATCATCCGTGGCCTCGACGAGGGCGTCAAGGCCGACATGGGCGGACAGTTGCTGTTCCTCATGTTCGCCGGCATCACGCTCGGTGGCCTCGGTTCTGCCTACGGAGCGCTCGTCGGTGGGTTCGTCGTGGGCCTGTTCGTCGAGGTCAGCACGATGGGCATCCCGGCGTTCCCGAGCATCCCGTTCCTGACCTGGATCAAGGACGGCGTCCCGACCGAACTCAAGACCGTTCCCGCCCTCGCGGCGCTGATCCTGATCCTCCTCCTGAGACCACAGGGCATCCTGGGTCGCAAGGAACGAGTGGGCTGAGGAGGACCTATGGACTGGGGATTCATCGTCGACCAGACACTGACCGCGTTCGTCGGTCTCGACGCGGTCGTGTTCGTACTGGCTGCTCTCGGCCTCAACGTGCAGTTCGGTTACGCCGGCCTGCTCAACTTCGGCCAGGCGGCGTTCATGGCGGCCGGTGCCTACGGCCTCGGTATGTCGGCCAACTACTGGGGTGTCTCGTGGTGGTTCGGCATCCTGTTCGGCCTCGTGTACGCGACCGTGCTCGCTGTCGTCGTCGGCATCCCGACGCTCCGCCTGCGCGCCGACTACCTCGCGATCGTGACCATCGCCCTCGCCGAACTCGTGCGCCTCGTCGTCCGTTCGGTGACGCACAAGGAGAAGTTCGGCGGCTCCGACGGTCTCAAGGGCTTCGCCGACGGGTTCCAGAACCTGAACCCGATGGTCGGTGGAGGTCGTTACGGGATCGGCCCGTTCCAGGTGCACGGCTCGATGGTGATCGTGACGGCGGTCTTCTGGATCGTCGTGTCCGGCGTGATCGGCCTCGCCGTGGCCCGCCGTGTGGTCCGTCGCCGTGAGCGTGGCGACGTGCGCACGACGGCGATCATCTCCGGCATCGTGACGCTCGCAGTCGCGATGCTCCTGTGTTCGCGGGTGGAGTTCCTCGGCGCCCAGTTGTGGACGCTCATCGTCGGGTGGGTCCTCGCCGGCCTGTGCGCCGTGTTCGTGTGGGCGCTGATGCGCAGTCCGTGGGGTCGAGTGATCAAGGGCATCCGCGAGGACGAGGACGCCGTGCGCAGCCTCGGCAAGAACGTCTTCGGTTACAAGATGTCGTCGCTGGTGATCGGCGCCGTGCTCGGCATGCTCGCCGGATTCCTGTTCGCCCTGAAGAACAGCAACGTGCAGCCCGACAACTACAGCCGTGCGGTGACCTTCTACGTGATGACCGCCCTCGTGCTCGGCGGTCTGGCCACCGTGCTCGGCTCGATCATCGGCCCGATGCTGTTCTGGGCCCTGCTCGCCTTCACCGGCGTGTTCCTCAGCGAGCTCTCCGACGCCCAGGGCCGGGTCTCGGTCTTCGGTGTCGAGCTGCTCCGAGACGCCAGCGCCGTGCTGCAGTTCCGCCTGATGCTCGTGGGCATCGCGCTGATCCTGTTGATGGTGTACCGCCCGCAGGGAATCTTCGGCAACCGTAAGGAGATGGCACTCGATGGGCGCTGAGATCAGCCAGTACGCAGCAGCGGCCCGCGCCGCACTCGCCACCGTCGAGCCGCGGCCGTGTGTCGCCAAGCCCGACCCGATCCTGACCGCCGATTCGGTGCGTCGCCGGTTCGGCGGCATCGTCGCCGTCGATGTCGATCACATCGAGGTCCAGCGTGGCTCGATCACGGCGCTGATCGGCCCGAACGGCGCCGGCAAGACGACCCTGTTCAACCTGCTCACCGGTTTCGACGAGCCGAACGAGGGCACCTGGAACTTCGACGGCCGGGCGCTCGACAAGGTGGTCGCCCACAAGACCGCCCAGATGGGCATGGTCCGCACCTTCCAGCTCACCAAGAGCCTGAGCAAGATGTCGGTCATCGAGAACATGAAGCTCGGTGCCACCGGTCAGCGCGGTGAGCGGTGGTGGACCGGTCTGTTC
>JBEBDM010000034.1:0-4589 GCA_041156905.1 Actinomycetota bacterium
GCACTTGGAGGAAGAACGTGCGCGAACCGGGAACGCCGACGACTCCGATCGTGAACGAATCGACCTCGTCGAAGTCGTAGTACACGGTCATGACATCACCAGTCCGGTGAGCGATCCCCCCGTGGAGTTGACCGTGAGGACCACTGGTCCGCCGGCCGTGTAGGCGATGGCGCTGACGGAACACGTGCTGATCACGATGCGCTGGAAGAGGTCGAGGTGCGTGCCCATCGCGTGGGCGACGGCAGCCTTGATCGGGTCGGCGTGGCTGACGCACACGATGGTCCCGCCGGGGTGCCGCGAACGAAGCTCGTCGAGCGCGGCCACCATGCGGGCCTGCATCGCGCTGAAGCTCTCCCCACCGGGGAAGGTGAAGGTGCTGGGAGCGCGCTGGACCGTGGTCCACTCGGGCAGCTTCATCAGCGACTTCAGTTCGGCGCCCGTCCACTCGCCGAAGTCGGCCTCGAGCAGGCCCTTGTAGGTCTGCACCCGCAGTCCTCGCGCCGCGGCGATCGGGGCGGCGGTCTCGCGCGCCCGCTCGAGCGGTGAGGCGTACACGGCGTCGACCTTCTTGAGCTCGGCGATCCGCTCGGCAGCCCGCTCGGCCTGCTGGCGTCCGACGTCGGCGAGGTGCAGGCCGGGAGCCCGTCCGGGCAGGATCTTGCCGGTGGTGGGGGTCTGGCCGTGACGCACGAGGAGGACCGTCGTGGCGGCCGGGGGAGCCTGTTTCGTTCGCGCCATCTCGATCTCCGAACCTACTGTGCTCGCCATGGATTCGCTCGTCCGGCTCGAACGTGACATCTCGCGGTGCCGGGAATGCCCTCGTCTCGTGGAGTGGCGCGAGCAGGTGTCGGTCGAGAAGCGGGCCGCGTACCGCGACCAGGACTACTGGGGACGTGGCGTCCCCGGCTTCGGCGATCCGGCAGCACGCATCCTCGTGCTCGGCCTCGCCCCGGCCGCCCACGGTGCGAACCGCACCGGTCGGATGTTCACCGGCGATCGCTCGGCCGACTGGCTGTTCCGTGCGATGCACACGGCCGGGCTGGCCAACCAGCCGACGTCGGTCTCCCGTGACGACGGACTCGAGCTGCGTGGAGCGTGGGTGGCGTCGGCCGTCAGGTGTGCCCCGCCCGACAACAAGCCACTCCCCGAGGAGCGTGCTGCGTGCCGGTCGTTCCTCCAGCGCGAGATCGCCCTGCTCCGCAACCTCCGGGTGGTCGTGTGCCTCGGCGGCTTCGCCTACGAGGCGGCCTGTGCGGAGTTCGGGGTGCGACCGCGTCCTCGTTTCGGCCACGGCGTGGTGGTCGAGGCCGGTCCCCTCCACCTCGTGTGCTCGTACCACCCGAGTCAGCAGAACACCTTCACCGGTCGACTGACCGAGGAGATGCTCGACGCCGTGATGGCGCAGGCGGTCGCCCTGTCAGGCGCCGGTGCGTGACGCCTGCAGCGTCCAGGTGCGGCTGGCGACGTCGTGGCCGTCGAGCCGCCCGGTGACCGTCGCCTCGACGAAGTAGTTCTCGCTGTCGCTGCGCACCATCAGCACGCCCTCGACCTCGCAGCGCACGCCGTTGCGTTCGACGGCGAGCAGGCGACGACCGTGCAGCCACGACTGCGCAGGGTCGTCGACCCCGGCCCCGAGTGCACCCTCGAACTGGTCGTCGATGTCGTCGAGCCGTCGCAGGAAGACGCGGGTCTGTCGCTGCAGCACGTCGTGCTCGTGCGTCCACTCGACCCCGTCGAGGCTCATCGCCGACGAGTCGAGCGCGACAGGGGACGGCTGGAACTCGTCGCGGGCCGCAGGAAGGTCGTCGAAGGTCCAGAGAACCAGTCGCACACTCCCGCGACGCACGCGCAGGTTGAAGCGCTCACGGGGCGGCCAGCACGTCGGCCAGTCGCTCCCGGCGATCGCGAGCCGGAGTCGGTGGCCCTTGCGGAGCATCCACGACGTCGCCTCGAACTGCACCTTGACCGTGCGCCACTCGTCGGGCGTGAGCGGCGACGGCTCGGCACCGCGCTCGCCGAACGGGTCGCTCGGCCACACGCCGAGGTGGGAGAGGTCGATGGTGCTGCGAGTCACGAGCGTGCTCGACCCGTCGGGGGCGACGTCGCAGATCTTCAGCGACAGCTGACCGTTGGCCGTCGACGACTGCAGTTCCATCGTGAGGTCGAGGTTGCCCACGACGTGGAAGTCGTCGACGTGCAGCCAGTCGTAGGTGATGCTGCGGGCGTTGTCGGGTCGCTGGTCGATCGGCTGTGCCCACGGGAGCAGTCCGAACGACGAGTCGATCGCCGTCATCCCGACGTCGCCGCCGACGTCGGTGTCGTCGACCTCGTCCTGCTCGGCCTTGGGGCGTCGCGGGGTTTCCCGACGGTTGTGCGGCGGCCACGTGTCGGCCTCCACCCAGCGCCCGCCGACCTGCGGCGTGACGGGTGACGGCGCCCACGGCTCGCGCACGAAGATCTGGGCGCGCCGCTTGTACGGCCGGGCACCACCACGGAGGTGGTGGTGGAAGTGGAGGATGACCTCGCGGTCGATGTCGATGCGCGGACCGGGCCGACCGCTCGCGGGGTCGGGACCGCCCCACGGGCCGACGATGAGCCGGTAGCCGGGCATGTACCAGAGCGTGCGCTCGGCCGAGTCGTGCCCGGGCGCTCCCCAGCCGCTCACCATCAGCACCGGCTTCTTCATCCGCCGCATGCCGTCGCCGTTCGGCCCGAGGGCGACGGAGGGCGCGTCCCACGAGTCGTCGGGCTGCAGGTGGCGGAAGCGGTCGAGGACGATCGGCTCGTGCTCGAGAATGCGGCGGGTCCACTCGGCCTGCCAGTCGGTGGTGTCCTCGGCGGCGGGGGGCAGTGCGTCACTGGCGAGAGCGGTGAGGGGCTCGTCGAGCATCGCCGAGGCGCGAAGGACGCCACCCGTGAAGCGACGACCGTCCGTGTAGAGGTTGTCGCCGGCGTACACGGCCGCCACGGCGGCCACCGGCGACTCGGTGTCGGTGGTGGCGTGCAGGGCGGCCGAGCCCATGTCGCGCTCGCCGTAGATGCCGACCTTCCCGGTGCTCCACGGCTGCTCGACGACCCACTGACATGCCGCACGCAGGTCGGCATCGTGCGACTCGTTGTCGCGGACGGGGGCTCCGGTCGAGTCGCCGGTGCCGCGGAGGTGCACGACGAGGACGGCGAACCTGTCGACGAGCCAGCGGCGGTGGCTGGCGGCCCGCCGGGAGCGCTCCGACTCGACGTGCAGACGGACCGGCTCGACGATCGTGGCGTACGGGCCCTCGCAGTCGGGGAGCAGCAGGGTGGCGGCTAGGACCGCATCGCCGGCCGGGATGCGGACCCGCTCGGAGGTGGGGACGTTCGCAGCTGCCTCGCTCATGACGCCAGAGGGTAGCGGCGTGCCTGCTCGCGGGTCACAGGCTGGTGCGGATCGACCACAGCTCGGGGAAGAGCACGACGTCGAGCATCGAGCGCAGATAGTCGACCCCCGAGGTGCCGCCCGTCCCGCGCTTGAACCCGATCACCCTCTGCACGGTCGTGAGATGCCGGAAGCGCCACAGGCGGAAGGCGTCCTCGAGGTCGACGAGCTCCTCGGCGAGTTGGTAGAGGTCCCAGTGCGCCTCGACGTCGCGGTACACCTGCGTCCACGCGGCCTCGACCTCGGGCCTGCTGGTCCACGCCTGCGTCACGTCGCGCTCGAGGATGTCGGACGGGAGCGTGATCCCCCTGCGGTGCACCAGGCGCAGGGCCTCGTCGTAGAGCGACGGGGCGCGGTACGCGGCATCGACGTCGGCGAGCCGCTCAGGGCTGTGCTGGTGCGGTTGCAGCTGGACAGCGGTCTTGTTGCCGCAGGCGAACTCGATGCAGCGGTACTGCCAGCTCTGGAACCCGGAACTGCGCCCGAGATAGGGCCGGATCGCGCTGTACTCGGGCGGGGTCATCGTCGCCAGTACGTCCCAGGCGTGCACGAGCTGCTCCATGATCCGGCTCACCCTGCTCAGCATCTTGAACGCCGGAGCGAGGTCGTCGGAGGCGAGGTGGGAGATCGCGCCACGGAGTTCGTGGAGCATCAGCTTCATCCAGAGCTCACTCGTCTGGTGCTGGATGATGAACAGCATCTCGTCGTGACCCGGGGAGAGCGGGTGCTGGGCGCCGAGGACCTCGTCGAGGCGGAGGTAGTCGCCGTACGACATGTCGCGGGAGAAGTCGTACTGGGCGCCCTCGGCGGGAGTGTCGTGCTGTTCGCTCACCGCAGCAGTCTCGCGCCCGCGTGGCTACGGTGCGAGCGTGCGCTCCCGCCTCCTCGTCGTCCCACTGGCCGTGCTCCTCGCGTTGGGAGCGACATCGTGCCGGGGTTCGTCGCGTGACGACGCTCGTGAGGAGTTCATCACCCAGCTGGTCGACGAGGGTGGGCTCCCGCCGGAGCTCGCCGACTGCGTGGCCGACCGCTTCATGGCCAGCAGGACCGACCAGGAGTTGAAGGAGTTCTTCGCCCGGCTCGAGCTGACGGTGGCCGAGCAGGACGAGTTCGCGGCGATCGCCGCCGAGTGCGGAGTGGTGGCCGAACCGACGGCCCCGACGACCTAGCGGGC
>JBEBDM010000035.1:0-3053 GCA_041156905.1 Actinomycetota bacterium
AGGGCCGAGGCCATCGCCAACGACTCCGGCGAGATGTCGACCGCCACGACCTGGGCCCCCAGGGCTCGCCCGAGGGCGACGGCAGCGAGCCCGACACCACCGCAGCCGTACACGCAGAGCACCTCACCCGGAGCAAGTCGACCGCGCTCGACGACACCGCGATAGGCGGTCGACACGCGGCACCCGACGAGGGCGGCGACCTCGTCGCTCACCGATTCGGGGACGATCACGGCGTTCGTGTCGGCGAACGGCACGGTGCAGAACTGGGCGAAGGCGCCCCACCGGGTGAACCCGGGCTGCTCCTGCCGACGGCAGACCTGGTGCTGACCGAGGAGGCACGGCTCGCACTCACCGCAGCCACACACGAAGGGTGCCACCACGCGGTCGCCCACTCCGATGGTGCGCACGCCAGCACCCACGGCGACGACCCGTCCGACGAACTCGTGTCCGCCCACATGGGGGCACACGATGTCGGGGTCGGTGCCGTGCCACCCGTGATAGTCGCTGCGACACAGGCCGACGGCGAGCACCTCGACCACGGCCTCACCGGGCGCGACCGACGGGTCGGCGACGTCGATGACCTCGATCGGGCCACCGAACCGCTCGTAGACGGCTGCTCTCATGATGTCGTGCTCCCGCTGGTCCGGCGTGTCGTGATCACGCCGGCCGACGGTAGTGCGGACGACAGGTCAGCGGGTGATCCCGGCCTTCTTCAACACCGAGGGCTCGACACCGACCGCACGCCACGCGGCGTAGCTGATGCCACGGCGCTTGCTGTAGGCCTGCGCCACACGGGCGAAGTCGGCCTCGAGCGAGGCGGGGTCGACCTTCGAGGTCATCGCCGCGAGCTCGGTCTGCAGATCGAGGCGCTCCTGGATGAGCTCGAGCTCCTGCACCGCGTTGGCGACGGCGAGTTCGTTCTCGATGGCGACGAGGCGACGGGAGATCGAGTCGGGGGTGCGCTTACGACCCGGCTTGCCCTTGTTCATGCGGATCGCCTCGAGGTAGTCGCGCACGATGCGACCCTCGACACGGCCGACGGCCATGGCCGCCTTGTGTTCCTTAGAGAGCGAATGCTTTTCGGGTGCCTTCTTTGCCATGAGAGCGATGTTACTCATTCGATTACGAACAATGTGCGTCCATCCCGCGATCTTTCGAAAGACCTCGGACTCGCTCAGTTTCGCCTGAGCCGGGATTCAGTGCGAGGGGCGCTGACACCGCGATCGTCCCTCCCGAGGGGGTCTCCCACCTGCGACGGAGCAGGAATCACGATCCAGGCGGGGTCGGCCGACTCCGTCGAGCTCGCCCCATGACGTCTCCGGACGTCGCGGATCCATTGCACAGAACTGCCACACCTAACAGTGTGAAGTCGGAAGATTCTCTGGTGTCACATTTATCTGACACTTTCATTCGGTTTCTCCGTCATCACTGTCATGTGGGGAGCGCATCCATGCCCGATGTGAGCGACGGCCTGTCCTGATCTCCACGCATGCACGTCTCGGGCCGGGCGCCGGGCGCCCGCCCGTCTCACGACGCACCGGATCACGCGAGGGCCACCTGCGTGCGTTCACCTGTCACCGGCACCCGCCGGCCCCCATCCCGGACCCACTCACAGGAGTCGACATGTTCCCCCGCCTCGCCCTCGACCGACAGGTCGTCAGCACCCACCGAGACCAGACCGTGCACCTCATGGTCGAGCTCACCGCCCCACCGGCGCCGTCGAACGACCGGCCGCCCCTCGACCTCGTCGTCGTCATCGACCGCAGCGGCTCGATGTCCGGGGCTCCCCTGCACTCGGTCACCGAGGCCTCCGCCCAGTTGCTGCGCCTCGCCGGCCCCGACGACCGGATCGGCGTCGTCACGTTCGACAACAACGCCCAGACCGTGCTCACGCTCGATCGTCACGACGCCACACAGGCAGGCGCCCGGGTGCGAGCCATCACCTCTGGGGGCAGCACCAACCTCTCGGCCGGCTGGCTGAAGGCGCTCGACCTCCTCGTGACCGCCCGCCGTCCCGATGCCCTGCGCCGGATCCTCGTGCTCACCGACGGTCAGGTGAACGTCGGCATGACCGACCACGACAGCCTCGCCTCGATGGTCGCGAGCGGTGCGGCACAGGGCGTCACGACGTCCCTCATCGGCTTCCGTGACGGGTTCGACGAGCAGCTGCTCTCGATCCTGGCCGACGCCGGGCGCGGCAACGACTACTGGTGCGCCGACTCCGACCAGGCGATGGCCGTGTTCACCACCGAGTTCGCCGGTCTGGCCACGGTGGTCGCCCAGAACCTCCAGTTCGTGCTGCGGACCGAGAGCACCGTCGCCTCGGTCGAGATGCTGCAGGACCTGCCGTCGGTGACCCTGCCCGACGGCCGCACCGAGGTCTCCCTCGGTGACGCCTACGGCGACGAGACCCGTCGGGTCGTCGTGGCTCTCCGCCTGCGGCCCATCGCTGCCGACGGTGCGGTCCACCTCGGCGAGGTCGAGCTGCGCTGGGTCGACGTCACCGGCGACGTGGCGGTCCACTCCGTGACCCTGCCCGTCGTGGTGACGGCCGACCAGTCGATCGGCGACGGTTCGGGTGTCGTGCCCGACCCGATCGTCACCGAGCACGTCGCGCGGCTCCGCGCCGACCAGGAGCGTCGCAACGCCCGCCTCGCGTGGGACCGTGGCGAGATCCAGAACTCCCTGGCCTACATGAGCGCCGCCGCCAGCCACCTCGCCTCGTCGGCCCTCATCGGCGACGACGAGCGGGCACGCCTCGGCGACGAGTTCGTGCAGATGGAGACCGGTCGGTTCGATGCCGCCGCCGCCAAGCGGATGCACTCCGGGATGCGCTCCCGGGCCAAGGGCCGGAACCTCGAGTTCGAGGCCGATGAGCAGCGCGAGGGCCGCCGGGCCGCTCCACACGGCACCGATCCGGACCTGAAGGACCCGAACCGGTGACCCCCACGCGGACCGGCGCACGGCCGTCCGGGAAACCGTGTGACACCCCTTCGTCATCATGGGGCCGAGGGAGCACACCGGTGCCCCAGAGGAGGAAGCCCATGAACGAC
>JBEBDM010000036.1:0-3303 GCA_041156905.1 Actinomycetota bacterium
TTGTAGTTGATGACGTCATCCATCGGCTCGGTCATCAGGTAGTGGTGCTCCATGGCGAGCACCGGGAGCTCGAGGCCGCACATGCGTCCGACCTCACGGGCCCACAGGCCGCCGGCGTTGACGACGTGCTGGGTGTGGATCACGCCCTTCTCGTCGCCGGTGGTGGGGTCGTAGGTGTGCACGTCCCAGGTGCCGTCCTGGCGCTGGCTGAGCTTGTTCACCCACGTGTGCTGGTACACCTCGGCGCCGCGGTTGCGGGCGCAGATCGTGTAGGCGTGCGTGACGCCGGTGGGGTCGACGCTGCCCTCGTGCTCGTCCCACAGCGCACCGACGAAGAACTCCTCCTCCATCAGCGGGTTGAGCTCCTTGGCCTCCTTCATCGAGATGATCTCGAGGTCCATGCCGAGGTAGCGGCCACGGGCCTGCGCCATGCGCAGCCAGTCGAGACGCTCGGGGGTGTCGGCCACCATGAGGCCACCGGGGAGGTGGATGCCGCACTGCTGGCCCGACTCCTTCTCGATCTCCTTGTACAGGTTGACCGTGTACTGCTGGAGACGGGCGACGTTCGGGTCACCGTTGAGGGTGTGCATGCCACCGGCGGCGTGCCAGGTGCTGCCCGAGGTGAGCGTGGCCTTCTCGACGAGAACGACGTCGGTCCAGCCCTCCTTGGTGAGGTGGTAGAGGACGCTGGCGCCGACGACGCCGCCGCCGATGACCACGACCTGTGCAGATGTCTTCATGGTGACCCCCAGTGAGTGAGAACTGTGCGGAACAGAGATGTGCGATGTGTGAACGGGTGAAATGGTGGACGAACGGCGGCGCCGCTCAGAAATCGGTGGGCACGCCACCCTCGGCGACGCGACGGTCGACGAAGGCGCGCAGGGCGGCCTTCTGGTCGGCCGGCATCTCGGGCTCGGTGTACGCGGCGAGATAGCGGTCGACGAGCGAGTGCGCCTTCCGGTCGGCCGTCGGACGACCGGCCTCCTCCCACGACTCGTAGTTGCGCCAGTCGCTGAGGAAGGGCTTGTAGAAGGCGTTGCGGTAGCGGGCCTGGGTGTGGGCGGTGCCGAAGAAGTGACCCCCCGGGCCGACCTCGCCGACGGTGTCGACGGCGAGCGAGTCGGGGGTGACCTCGATGGGCTCGAGCATGGTGGCGACCATCTGCAGCAGGTCGGCGTCGAGGAGCATCTTCTCGAGGCTGGCGTGCAGACCGCCCTCCATCCAGCCGGCACCGTGCATCAGGAAGTTGACGCCGCCCATGATCGCGCCCCAGAGCGAGAACACGCTCTCGTACGCGGCCTGCGCATCGAGCGCGTTGGCGGCGTTGACGTTGCTGCTGCGGTACGGGATGCCGTAGCGGCGGGCGAGCTGACCGCCGGCCATCGCGGTGCGCACGTACTCGGGTGTGCCGAAGGCAGGGGCGCCCGACTGCATGTCGACGTTCGAGGTGAAGCCGCCGTACATCACCGGCGCGCCCGGGTTGACGGTCTGCACGAAGGCGATGCCGGCGAGGGCCTCGGCGTTCTGCTGGGCGAGCGCACCGGCGAGCGTGATGGGGGCCATCGCGCCGGCGAGGGTGAACGGCGTGACGACCACGACCTGGTTGTGCAGGGCGAACTCGATCATTCCCTGCGCCATCGGGATGTCGAGGCGCAGCGGTGAGTTGGTGTTGACCACGGTCATCACCGACGGCTCGCGGTCGATGGTGGCCTGGTCGACGCCACGGGCGAGGCGGGCCATCTCGATGCAGTCGCGGTTGCGCTGACGGCCGAGGCTGTAGCAGTAGAAGCCCTTGTCGCTGAGGGTCAGGAGGTCCCAGCCGGCCTCGAGGTGACGGACCGACGCGTGGATGTCGACCGGCTCGACGGGGTAGCCCGGGATGTAGTGGATGATGTCGAGCATCTGGGCGAGCTTGACGAGGTCCTGGAAGCCCTGGCGGTCGCCGGTGCGGCGGACACCGTCGCGGCCGACGTAGTGCGGCGTGCTGGCGACCGTGCCGAACGTGATCCAGCGTCCACCGACGCGCACGTTCTTGGCCGGGTTCCACGAGTGGAGCGTGAACTCCGACGGGGCGAGAGCGACCTTCTCGAGCACGAGCTCACGCGGGAAGCGAACACGGTGGTTCGACTCGTCGACGCTGAAACCGGCCTCACGCATGATCTGGCGCGACTCGGGGCACATGAACTCCATGCCGTGCTGCTCGAGGATCTGCAGCGAGGCCTCGTGGATCGCCTCGAGCTCGTCGGCCGACACGACCTCGGTGTGCGCGAACCGCATGTACGGCTGGCGGTAGGGGATCTGCTCGGGGAGACGGGGTCCGCGTGCCTCGGAGCGATCGCGCCCACGACGGCGCCCGCCCGTGTCGCTGGCCGTCGGATCGGTGGTCGCGGGTGTGTCGGTCACGAGGTGCGAGGTTACACGGCCAGCCGGATTCCTTGTACGACTGTGTGCCTAATGGCAACGAGTGCCGGCAGCGCCCTGTCGAGGGAGTGCCGGAGGCCGTGGCAGGCTCTGGCCCCATGAGTCCGAGCCTCGCCCCGATCGCCTCCGTGCGGGCCACCGCGGTCAACGTCCCGATGCGGCATCCGTACCGCTTCTCGTTCGGCACGCTCGGCAGTTTCACGACCACCCTCGTCGAGGTGACCGACACCGACGGGGTCGTCGGGCTGGGTGAGACCCCGCACGGCGACCTGACGGTTCTCGTAGAGGAGTTCGGCCGCCGACTCGTCGGGCTCGAACCCGACCGGCTCAACGAGGCCGAAGGCCGGTGCCTCGCTCGTACGGGTTTCAGTCTCTGGGACGACGCCGCCAACGAGCGACGGGCGTTCGGTGGCCTCGAGATCGCTTTGTGGGACCTACGAGCCCGACGGGCCGGTGTGCCCCTCGTCGACCTCCTCGGTGGGCGAGTCCGCGACGAGGTGGCCTTCACCGAGTACTTCGCACTCCGTCAGGGTGCCGAGACGACTCCCGACGACGTGGTGCGCTACTGCACCGAACTGGCGGCGCAGGGTGTCCCGTGGTTCGAGGGCAAGCTCGGGGTGCTCGACGTCGAGACCGAGATGGCGATGGTCGACCGCCTCGTGGCCGAACTCGGCCCCGGGCGTGTCCTGCGGCTCGACGCCAACGGCGCCTACACGCTCCCGACGGCACGCCGTGTCTGCCGCCGTCTCGAGGAGGCTGGTGTCGGCTGGCTCGAGGACCCGTGCCGGACCCTCGACGAGGTCGAGCGGCTCCGCGAGGGCGGGACCGCCATGTCGTTCAGCACCCACGAGGCGGCACTGGTTCGCGCTGCCCGGCGCGGGG
>JBEBDM010000037.1:0-2689 GCA_041156905.1 Actinomycetota bacterium
GAAGACGCTCACCGACGCCACCACGAGTCCGCCCACGACCCGCACTCTCTCGGTCGACTGTGCAGGATTCGATGCTGTCGCGCCCCTCAGCGTTCGGGTGCGAGCCACGGCCTCGCATCGCTCGAACCTCAAGACCGCGTACGTCGACGGCATCGAGTTGCGCTACACGGCCCCCGGGATGAATGGACAGGACGGCTGCATCGTCGAGACCAGCGGTGACGGATGCAACGTGCTCGAGATGACGGGGAACGACAAACTCGTCTGGCTCTCCGGCTCGTCGTACCTGCCGCTGGCACGCATCGACGTCCAGGCCCCGAGCGACTCCGCCGCCACCCTCGGCTCGAGCCTCGTCGTGCGCAGTATCAAGGCACACGCCTCGGCATCGACCCAGTTGGTCCCCGTGGTGGGCGACACGACGAGCGACGGGACCCTCGACGGTCACGTCGTGATCAACGGCATCGTCGACGGAGCATCGTGGCTCAGCGCACGTGTGTACTACACCTCGTCAGGATCGAGTTACGCCATCGACATCCAGACGTGGATCGTCCGACGCTGACCCCGACACCGACGCCGACGCCACAACGACACCGACGGACAGCACCACAGAAGTCCATCCATTGTGGTGCTAGAAATAACCGCGTGACGGATGACGGGCCTCCGCTGACCACCTACCGTCGGTGGGGTGACGACTGACGCTGCACGGGAGGCCCGCGATCGCGGGGCCGCCCTTCTCCTGGCCATCGTGGTGGTCACGGGCGTGTCCGTGGCGATCGCTGCCGCGCTCGGGTTCGCGGCCACGAGCGTGCGGAGTTCCGCCGAGTCGTACCGACCGGCGCGCAACGCCCTCTACAAGGCCGACGCGGCGGTCAAGCTCGCGGCCGCCTACTACAAGGCCAATGCGGACGGCGGACTCCTCGCCGACTGCAACGACGGCATGACCACTCTCACCATCGACAAGACGACCACCGTCGCCGTGTGCGACAGCATGGCCGGTGGCACCTCGTTCGAGAATGACGCCGACGGGCCAGCGTTCGGGCTGATGACGACGTCGCTCGTCGACGGCGTCGACCTCCAGACTGGCCGGATCCGGATCGCGGGTGGGGTCTACTCGGCGGCGACCGTCACCGGCCCGACCGGCACCGATGACACCAACCTGTTGAGCGTCGAGCGGGGCGACCTGCGCGCCGAGAGCGGATGCAGCGGCAACATCGAGGTGGCTGCGGGATACGCCGAGGAGTGCGCCAGCGACCCCGTCGTCATCCCGACGTACACGACAGGGATCGACGAGGTGCCCACAGCCGGCACCGCCACGAACTGCGCTCTCACGCCGGGCTACTGGGACGCCACGACGTTCGCTGCGGCCACCGGCGGCTGCGACGTGATCCACCTCCAGTCAGGCGTGCACTACCTGCACGACGTCGACTGGCAGATCTCCGACGTCGTGGTCGGTGGCACGCTCACCAGCGGGATCACACTCGCGACGCTCGACCCTGCCACCGACCTTCCCGGAGCCTGCGACGTCTCGGGGCCAGGAGCGATGATCGTTCTCGGCGGTACGTCGGCCATGACCCTGAACGGGCAAGGGGCCATCGAGGTCTGCGGGCTCGAGACGAACCAGGGCGCCGATCAGGTCAGGATCCCGCTGATCGGCAGCGACACCGAACTGGTCGGAGCCGGCGGCGGGCCCGACGTCACGCTCACCGGACCGACATCGGTGACCGCGTCCAGCATCACGAGGACGGCAGCGAAGACAGCGGCAGTCCAGTACACGACCACCTCTCCATTGAGCGGGTACACCGGGCTCTCGCTCTTCTGGACCGGCACGAGCCTTCCCTCGGTCACCGCGACCGTCGACGTCACCAACGACGGGGCGACGACCCCCTGTGTCAACGACGCCGTGGTCGCTCCGGGTGCTGGGTCGGTCGACGTCAGCGCATGCCTCTCGTCGCTCGATCTTCCGCTGACCGTCACGTTCCGGTTCACCACCACCTCGGCCTCGGCGAAGGTGGCCACGGTGAGCGGGATCAGCGTGGTCGCATCGGGGAGCAGTGGAGGTGGTGGAGTGACCCTGCTCGACGGCGACGACACGAGTCCGGTGCTCTCGACCACTGCGACCAACAAACTCGTCATCCTCCACGGCGTGACCTACCTCCCCACCCGCCCGATCTCCCTCAACGTCCCCAACGACGCGACCGTCGGTGCCACCCGCGCACTCGTGGTCGAGAGCATCACGATCAACGCCGGTGGCGGTTCGGCCGGTGACGAGCGGCTGCCGATCGTCGGCGCCGACCTGCTCCTCCCGGGCGACGGCGAGCTGACCTTCACGGCCTATGTCGATGGCAACGCCTGGCTCAGCACACGTGGCACGTACACCGCCGGCAGCGGGCCGCTCGCGATGGCCATCGACCGTTGGGTCGTCCGTCGTTGACCGACTCGACACAATAGAAATAACAGTGTCACGGGGGACCCGGCACGCAGAGCGTCATAGGCTCACCCTTCGTGAAGAGGGACGCTTCACAGGGATCCCGGGACCACGGGGCTGCCCTGTTGCTCGCCATCGTGGTCGTCACCGGCGTCTCGGTCGCCATTGCGGCCGCGCTCGGATTCGCGGCCACCAGCGTGAGGAGCGCAGCCGAGTCGTACAAGCCGGCTCGCCAGGAGCTCTACTCCGCTGACGCCGCCACCAAGA
>JBEBDM010000038.1:0-2796 GCA_041156905.1 Actinomycetota bacterium
GCCGGCGGGATGAGGACACCGTCGGCGGGGATCTCGGCGGCCAGCACGTCCCAGCCGGGAACCGTCTCGGCGATGTCGGCGGTCACGTCGGCGGCCGTGGCGTACCCGACGTCGACGCCGAGTTCGAAGGCGATGTCGGTGGCGATCATCCAGTCGGGACGGGTGACACCGGCAGCGGTCACCTGCTGGGTGAGTCGTGTGACCCGACCCTCGAGGTTGGTGTGCGTACCGCTCTTCTCCGCGAAGGCACTCGCGGCGAGCACGATGTGCGCCTTGCGCGAGGAGGCCGTGAGGTGGGTGTCGACAGCGATCACGTTGGCCGCGCCCGCCAGGGCTCGACGTGCGAGGTCGGTGTCGGGGAAGTCACCGAGCGGATCGGCGCCGAGCAGGATGAGACACTCGATCTTGCCCTCCGCCGCGTTCTGCAGCGTCTGGCGCGTGTCGAGTCCACCGGCACCCGGCTCCATCTTGACCTGCAGGGCTCCGACCACGTTGCCGCGACGGAACGCCGGCAGCACGGTGGCGCCGGGGATCGTGTCGAGGATGGTCTGGAGGGCACGCATCGTCGCCACGCTCGACTCGGCCATGTTGGCCCGACCGACGACCACCACGACCGGACCGGAGGCGATCTGGGCAGCAACCGACGGATCGCCGAGCGTCTGGGCGACCACGGTCTCCTGCGAGCCCGGCTCGTACGAGACGTGCTTCCAGGCGTTGCGGGTCAGGCCGGTCTCGCGCGGGGCGAACTCGATGATCCGACTGCGGCGCGACTCGGCCGCCTTGCGCAGGCGCAGGTACAGGACCGGCAACTCTTCCTTGAGGTCGCCGCTCAGCAGGATGATCGTCGCGGCCGACGCGGCCTGGTCGATCGTGGCGCGGGGCAGGCCGAGCACGGAGGCCGGCAGGCCGTCACCCATCTGGGCGTAGACGTTCGGGGTACCGATCACGGCGTGGGCGAGACGCGACCACGCAAAGGCGTCCTCGTTGGTGCCGCGAGCGCCACCGAGGATGGCGATGCTGCCCGGACCACCCGCCGCGAGCGACTCACGGATGATCGCTGCCGTCGTCGACACCGCGGTGCTCCACGACGTGGGCTGGAGCTCACCGTCCTGGAGCATGAGCGGCTGGAGAACGCGACCATCACCCTTGACGGCCTCGAAGTTGAAGCGACCGCGGTCGCACATCCAGCCGTGGTTCACGGGGTCGCTGTCGACGCCCATGTAGCGGAGGATCTCGTCGCGGCTCGACTGCACGGTGACGCGGCAGCCGACCGCGCACGTGGTGCAGGTGCTCTCCTGCTGGGACAAGTCCCAGGGACGCGCCTTGAAGCGGTACGGACTGGCGGTGAGCGCTCCCACCGGGCAGATCTGCACCGTGTTGCCGCTGAAGTAGCTGCTGAACGGCTCGTCGGGGAAGGTCGTGATGTGCGTGTTGTTGCCGCGGCTGTTGAAGTGGATCAGCGGGTCGCCGGCCACCTCGTCAGCGAAGCGGGTGCAACGGTCACAGAGGATGCAGCGCTCACGGTCGAGGAAGACGAGATCGCTGATCGGCAGCGGCTTCGCGTAGTGACGCTTCTCCTCGACGTACCGGCTCTCACCGGCACCGTGGCTGAAGGCCTGGTCCTGCAGCGGGCACTCGCCACCCTTGTCGCAGACGGGGCAGTCGAGAGGGTGGTTGGCGAGCAGCAGCTCGAGCACACCCTCCTGCATCCGCTTGGTGGTGGGTGACTCGGTGTCGACCTTCATGTCGGGCGACACGGGAACCATGCACGACACGGTCACGGCCGGGCCGCGACCGGAGTCGCACTCGACCAGGCACATGCGGCACTTGCCGACCGGGGTCATCCGCTCGTGGTAACAGAAGTGCGGGACGTACTCGCCCGCGTCGCGGACGGCGTCGATCAACAGCTGTCCCTTGCGCGCCGTGTGCGCGACACCGTTGACGGTGATCTGCACGGCGTTGGGATCGGGGGCGGGAGCCTCCGACGCGTCGGGTGTGGGCTCAGTGGTGGTCATCGACGGCTCCGACGGTGACGGGGATGTGCGTCCGAGTTCGGATGCGGGCCTCGAACTCCTCGCGGAACAGCGTGAGGGCCGAGTGCACCGGGGCGAACGCCGACGGGCCCACGAAGCAGATCGTGGTCATCTTGTACGGGAAGGGCGTCGCCTCGAGACCGAGCTTCGAGCTGGAGGCGTGCGGGAAGTTGCCGGGGCAGATCGACTGACCGACCTCGAGCAGTTGGTCGAGGTCGGCGTGGGTGCCACGACCGTCGACGATGCGCTGCATGATGCGCTCGAGCCAGGTCCCACCCTCACGGCACGGGGTGCACTGACCGCAGCTCTCGTGGGCGTAGAACCGGGTGAGGGTGAGTGCGGCCGTCGGGATGTCGGTGGTCTCGTCCATCACCATGATGGCGCCCGAACCGAGCATCGATCCGGCTGCACCGACGAGACGTCCCTCGAACGGGAGGTCGAGCTGCTCGGGGGTGAACCACGGAGCCGAGCCGCCACCAGGCACGAAGGCCTTCAGCTCGCGGCCACCACGGATGCCCTGGCAGAACTCCTCGCCGTAGAAGAGGTCGCGGAAGGTCGTGGTGCCGTTGACGATCTCGAAGACGCCCGGACGGTTGACGTGTCCGCTCACGGCGACCATGCGAGTCCCGGGAGAGGTCTGCGTACCGATCGCGGTGTAGGCCGCCGCGCCGTTCGTGATCAACCACGGCAGGTTGCTCAGCGTCTCGACGTTGTTCACGATCGTGGGCTGGCCGTACAGACCGATCGCCGCGGGGAAGAACGG
>JBEBDM010000039.1:0-15214 GCA_041156905.1 Actinomycetota bacterium
GGGGATCGTCTCGATCGCGAACAGGTCGGGGCCGCTGTCGACCAGCACCTCGAGCCGCTCACGGTGGAACGTACGGATCTCCTCCCAGGTGGCGGCACCCGAGGTGACGTAATCGCCCCGGTACTCACTCCCGTCGGCGAGGTACGCCCCGTACGGACCGACCGACGAGGCGACCCAGCGCGCACCGGACGCGCGGGCGATTTCGGTCGTGCGACCCAGCGCGCGACGTGCGTCAGCCGCGGCCAGACCGGCTGCCACCAACCCCGGCACGCTCGCCTGGTAACTGGCCGTGATCACCACGTCGGCCCCCGCCTCGACGAAGGCGCGGTGCGCCGACTCCAAGACGTGTGACCGATCGAGGAGGGCTTCCGCGGTCCACAGGAGGCCCTTCGGGTGTTCGCCGAGTTCCTCGAGTGCCGTCGACAGGCCGCCGTCGACCACCGCGAACGGCTCGACCTCCCACGGCATCCGTGCCGACTCGCCGCTCATGAGCCCACCGGCCTGACGCGGACACCGGCAGCCGTCATCGCCGCCTTGGCCTCGGCGATGGTGTGCTCCCCGAAGTGGAAGATGCTCGCCGCCAACACCCCGGTCGCTCCACCATGGGTCACGCCTTCCACTAGGTGAGCGAGCGTGCCGACGCCTCCGCTGGCGATCACCGGCACACCGACGGCCGAGGAGATCGCACGCGTCAGGAGGAGATCGAACCCCTCCTTGGTGCCGTCGCGGTCCATCGAGGTGAGCAGGATTTCCCCCGCTCCGAGCGAGACAGCGCGCACCGCCCACTCGACCGCATCGATCCCTGTCGGGGTCCGTCCGCCGTGGAGGAATACCTCCCAGCCCGCGCCCTCGGAGGTCCGCTTCGCGTCGATCGCCACGACACAGCACTGCGCTCCGAACTCGGCGGAGATCTCGGCGATCAGTTCCGGCCTCGTCACGGCGGCCGTGTTGACGCTGACCTTGTCGGCGCCTGCGCGCAGCATCGTGCGGGCGTCGGACACCTCACGGATCCCGCCGCCGACGGTGAACGGGATGAAGACCTGATCGGCGGTTCGCTCGACCATGTCGATCATCGTCGCCCGCCCGTCGCTGCTCGCCGTGATGTCGAGGAACACCAACTCGTCGGCACCCTCGGCGTCGTACCGCGCCGCCAACTCCACCGGGTCTCCGGCATCGCGGAGGCCGACGAAGTTCACGCCCTTCACGACGCGACCACCGGTCACGTCGAGACACGGGATGACCCGGGCCGCGATCACGCCGTCACCCACGTCATCGCAGGACCGCCAGCGCCTCGGCGACGGTGAACCGACCCTCGTAGAGGGCCTTTCCGGTGATGACACCGGCGATCCCGGGGACCCGCCCCAGCGCCGCGACGTCGTCGAGTGTGGCCACACCACCGCTGGCGATCACGGGGATGCGGGTCGCTGCCGCCGCGGCGGCCAGACCGTCGACGTCAGGGCCGCCGAGCATCCCGTCGCGGGCGATGTCGGTGATGACGAAGGCCGCCGCCGACGGGAACCACCCGAGGGCGTCGTCGAGCGACACGCCCGATCCCTCGGTCCATCCGTGGACGGCGATCTCACCACCACGGTGATCGAGACCCACGGCGACATCGACCACCCGCGCCGCGAGTTCGACCAGCGATGGATCGGCGACAGCAGCCGAGCCCATCACGACGCGGGCCACACCCGCGTCGGCGAGGGCCTGCGCATCACCCACCGACCTCACACCACCACCGGTCTGCACCCGGGCCCGACCAGCGACCGCTGCAGCGATCGCCGCCACCACCGGTCGGTTGACCGGGGAGCCGCTGCGTGCCGCGTCGAGGTCGACCACGTGGATCCACGGGGCTCCGGCCTCGGCGAAGCCGAGGGCCACGGCCACCGGATCGTCTCCGTAGGTGGTCTGTTGCGCGTAGTCGCCCTGGAGGAGACGCACGACCTTCCCGTCGCGCAGGTCGATCGCCGGGTAGAGCTCCGCCGTCTTCGTCACGCGGTCACCGTCCCGAGCCAGTTGCGCAACATGTGGAGACCGGTCGCACCTGACTTCTCCGGATGGAACTGCGTCGCCACGACAGCCGGGTGTTCGGGCGAGCGGAACACGGCGTTGATGGTGCCGCCGTATTCACAGGTCGCGACCACTGCCGACGCGTCGGTGGGCACCCCGTGGAGCGAGTGCACGAAGTACACCCACGGATCGGTCTCGAGACCCTCGAACAGCGGATCGACGCGCTCGACCCCGTTCCTCACGACGCGGAGGCGGTTCCACTGCATCTGCGGTCGGGGCAACGAGTCGGGGATCCACTCGACACGGCCGGGGAGCACCCCGAGACCCGGGTCGTCGGGGTCCTCGTCGCTCCCCGAGAACAGCATCTGCATCCCGACGCAGATCCCGAGGAACGGCCGACCCGAGTCGACCGACTCGTGCACGACCTCCTCCAGACCCGACGAACGGAGTGCCCGCATGCACGCACCGAAGGCACCGACACCCGGTAGCACCACTGCATCGGCGGCACGGGCGACGGCAGCATCAGTGGTGAGACGCGCATCGGCGCCGACGGCCTCGAGCGCCTTCTGCGCCGACCGCAGGTTGCCGATCCCGTAATCGAGCACGGCCACGTGCGGAGCCGTCATCGCGTCCGAGCCCTCGTCATGTCAGAGCACGCCCTTGGTCGAGGGCACTCCCCCACCCTCGACGCGCACGGCATCGCGCAGGCAGCGCGCCAGGCCCTTGAAGGCGGCCTCGATGATGTGGTGCACGTTGGTGCCATGGCAGAGGCGGACGTGGAGGGTGATCCCTGCTGCGGTCGCGAACGAATGCATCGCGTGCTCAGCGAGCTGCGGGTCGAACGGCGGGTTGCCGAGCGGGAGGACCTCGGGCATCGGGACGTCCCACACGACGTACGGGCGCCCCGACAGGTCGAGGGCGATCTCCACCAGTGCCTCGTCGAGGGGGAACAACCCGCTCGCGAAGCGACGGACGCCGGCCTTGTCGCCGAGCGCCTCACGGAAGGCCTCTCCGAGTGCGATGGCGACGTCCTCCACCGTGTGGTGCGAGTCGATGTGCAGGTCGCCGGTGGCGGCGATGCGCAACGCGAACCCGCCATGACGACCCACCTGGTCGAGCATGTGGTCGTAGAACGGCAGACCCGTGGAGACCTGCACTCCCTCGACGTCACCACCCGATCCGTCGAGATCGATCGCGAGATCGATCGAGGTCTCCTTGGTCACCCGCGACCGGGTCGCCGAACGGCGCTGCTGACTGCTCATCCGAGGACCTCCGTGAGTGCGGTGAGGAAACGGTCGTTCTCGTCGCTGGTCCCGATCGTCACGCGCAGACAGTCGGCCAGACGCGGCCACCCCGAGCAGTCGCGGATCAGGACACTGCGGTCGAGCAGCCCCTGCCAGACGGCGCGACCCGTCATCGACCGGGGGCGGAACAGCACGAAGTTGGCGCCGCTCGGGACCACGTCGAGGTCGAGGGAACGCAGGTGGGAGTCGATCCGCTCGCGCTCGGCGACCACGAAGCGCACGCGCTCGTCCATCTCGGCACCGAAGTCGAGGGCGAGACGGCCGGCGAGCTGCTTCGCCGCGTCGAGGTGGTACGGGAGGATCACCTTGTCGAGTTCGTCGACCAGCCACTCCGGACCGATCACGTAACCGAGCCGCGACCCCGCCATCGACCACGTCTTGGAGAACGTGCGCACGACGACCATCGGGACGTCGTCGTCGACCGAACCGACCGCCGACCAGTCGGCGAACTGCCCGTAGGCCTCGTCGACCACGAGCAGCCCGGGGGTCGGGAGTGCCGACACCAGAGCGAGAACCTCGCGCACGTTGGCCTCGGGCTCGACGAGACCGGTCGGGTTGTTGGGGGTGCAGAGGAAGGTCACCGACGGACGGTGCTCGATGATCACCCGTCGCACCTGGTCCATGTCGAGCGAGAAGTCGGGTGCCCTCTCCCCCTCGACCACTGCCGCGCCAGTGAGCCGGGCGATGTGGGCGTGGAGCTGATAGGTCGGCTCGAACGTGGCGACCGTCCGGCCCGACCCGGCGAAGGTGAGCAGCAGGGTCTGCAGGACCTCGTTGCTGCCGTTGGCGGCGAAGACCTGTCGTGGCGAGACGCCGTGATGGACGGCGATCGCCTCGCGCAGGGCGACCGCCCCGCGGTCGGGATAGCGGTGCCACTCGACGGACGCGACCTCGCGAGCGAAGGCCTCGGACCACGCGGCGGGTGGCGGGAACGGTGACTCGTTCGTGTTCAGACGGACGTCGACGGTCACCTGCGGGCTGTGGTAGCCCTCGAGGGCTCGCAGATCGTCGCGCACGGGAACTCGGGGCACGTGTTCACCCTAGCGAGCACCCCTCGCGGCCAGACTGTGAGTTATGACCCCTCCCGCCTCCGGCCCGACCGGCACGAGCCCCGGTCCTGCACTGGCCGTGATGGCCGACCACCTCGAGCGCTACCACGAGGAGGTCGGGGCCATGCTGCCCCCGTACGTGGCCGCCGATCGCGGTGACGTGATCAGTGCACTCGTGGAGGCCGAACGAGCCTTGCGCACGGCCGCACGACTCGTCCGGCGGGCCGGTCGCCTGACCTGACGGTCTTGATCGGGCGCGTCAGGACACCGACGGGCAGAGGTCGGCCAGCGCGCATCCACCACAGCGCGGCGACCGGGCATCGCACGTCCGCCGCCCGTGGAGGATGAGGCGCAGGCTGAACGAGCCCCACTCCTGCGGCGGAAGGTACGAACACAGCTCGTGCTCGACCTTCACGGGGTCGTCGTGGTCGGTGATCCCGAGCCGTCGGGAGAGTCGACCCACGTGGGTATCGACCGGGAGTCCGGGAAGGTCGAACACGACGCTGCGGACCACGTTCCCCGTCTTGCGGCCCACGCCGGGAAGGGTGACGAGGTCGTCGAGGTCGTGGGGAACCTCCCCGTCGAAGCGCTCGAGCAACCCGTTGGCCATGCCCATCAGGTTGCGCGCCTTGCTCTGGTAGAACCCGGTCGAGCGGATCACCTGTTCGAGCTCCGAGGGATCCGCGGCGGCGAGCGAGGCCGCATCGGGGTACCGGGCGAACAGCGCCGGGGTCACCATGTTCACCCGCACGTCGGTGCACTGGGCCGAGAGGATCGTGGCCGCCAGTAACTGGAACGGCGTCTCGTGGTCGAGCTCGCAGATGGCCACCGGGAACTCCTCGGTGAGCCGTCGGTGGATCTCGCGGGTGCGTTCGCGGCGGGCCTTCGCGCTGGTGATCCGCCGTGCCCGAGCCATCGCGCCACCCTAGGGCACGGCCAGTAACCTGTCCCCGATGGAACACATGACCCCCACGCGCGTCCTCGACGATGCGGCGCGGCGTGAGGTCACCTCGTTCCTCGATGCTGTCGCCGCCGACGGGGGCGACACACTCGACGATCACCTGCTCAGCGATCTCCGCGAGGGTTCGATGAACCAGCCCGTCGAGGGTTTCGTCGCCGTCGTCGGACGCGGTCCGGCCGACTCTGGCACGGGCCCCATTCTCGGGTACGCACAACTCTCCGGTGGACACGCTGGCGTGGTCGTCGGTTGCGTCGTGCGACCCACGGCCGACCCCGGCCTGATGACCGACCTGCTCCAGGCACTCCTCCCTCTCGTGCCCACCGGCTGCTCGACCACGTGGTGGACCCCCGGCGACGAGCGCCACGAGGCGGCCGCCCGAACCCTGGGCATGTCGCCCGGACGTCGGCTCCTCCAGATGGCGCGAGCACTACCGCTCGACGATGACATCGTGGCCGCGACGACGGAGGTCATCACCCGACCGTTCCGCCCCGGCACCGACGACGCCGCATGGCTCGAGGTCAACAACGCCGCGTTCGCCTGGCACGGTGAGCAGGGTGGATGGACCGCCGAGATCCTCCGCCAGCGTCAGCGGGCGCCGTGGTTCGACAACTACGGGTTCCTGCTCCACGAGAGTGACGGGCAGCTCGACGGGTTCTGCTGGACCAAGCTCCACAAGCCCGCCAACCCCTTTGCCCTGAACGCCTCCGTCGTCGGCGAGATCTACGTGATCGCCGTCCGCCCCGACGCCCACGGCCACGGACTCGGCCGCTCGCTCACCGTCGCCGGCCTGCAATACCTGCAGCGCAAGGGCGCGACGAAGGCGATGCTCTACGTCGACGCCGACAACGTCGGCGCCGTGGCGATGTACGAGCGCCTCGGGTTCGCCCCCACCCGCACCGACGTCGCATACCACCTCGAACCGGCGCACTGAACACTGCGCCACGACCCTGTCCGGAGATCCTCATGTCGATCGACAACGACCTTCCCCGCTGGCACGTCGGTGACGTCCACGAGTCCTTCGAGAGCCGGACGTTCCAGGACGCGATGGAGCGGCACGGGTCCGACATCGGTCGCCTCGAGGCGCTCTTCGACCATCACGGGATCCGCGCCGTCGAGCCCCGTCCGGTCACCAGCGCCGACGGTCGCGTCGCGGACGAGATCATCAAGGCCCTGAACGACGGCGTCTCCCACGCGGACGTCACAGAGGCCTACATCTACGCGACGACCAGCACCGACACCTTCGACGAGCGCGCCGAGGGCCTGATGGCCGAGTTCTCGATGGCGGCCAACCGTCGTCGGCCGCTCACCGCCCGACTCGCCGAGTGGATGGCCTCGCTCGGTGTCGAGCAACTCGCCACCGTGAGCGAGGAGGTCCTCCACCACCAAGGGCCGCTGGAGAAACTCGCCGCACGCGCCGCCCACCAGATGAGCGAGGCAGAAGAAGGCCTGTACGCCGAACTCGTGGCCACTGGCTCGTCGGCCTGGGACCAACTGCACAGCGTCGTCACCTCACAACTGACCACCGAGGTCGCCCTGCCCGATGGCGCCAAGGTACTGCCGATGGCCGCCGTGCGCGGGCTGGCGTCGAACGCCGACCCCGCTGTCCGTCGGGCCGCCTACGACGCCGAGATGGCCGCCTGGCCGACGGTCGCTCCCGTGTGCGCCGCGGCGATGAACGGGGTCAAGGGCGAGGCCAACGTCGTCAACCGGCGACGCGGATGGGCCAGCCCGCTCGACGCCTCCCTGTTCTCCAACAGCGTCAGCCGCGCCACCTTCGAGGCGATGCACGCGGCGATCGTCGAGTCGCTCCCCGACTTCCGCGGATGGATGCGCTCGAAGGCCCGTCTCCACGGCCACGACGGCGCTCTCCCCTGGTACGACATGTTCGCACCGCTCCCCTTCGCGCCCGCGGCCATCTCCTGGGATGAGGGCCTCCAGATCGTGCGGACGGCGTTCGCGTCGTATGGCGGCACGCTCTCGGGTCTCGTCGACCGTGCCGTCGAGGGGCGCTGGATCGACGCCGGGCCGCGACCGGGCAAGCAGGGCGGCGCCTTCTGCATGCCCTTCGTCGACGACCGCTCGCTCGTGTTCCTGAACTGGAGCGGCAGCGTCGACTCGGCCCAGACCACCGCCCACGAACTCGGGCACGCCTACCACAACACCCAGCTCGCCCACCGCACGCCGTTGCAGAGGGCTCTCCCGATGGCACTCGCCGAGACTGCCAGCATCTTCTGCGAGACGCTCGTCGTCGAGGAGGGCCTCGGCCGCCTCGAGGGCCGCGACCGCCTCGCGCTGCTCGACGTCGATCTCCAGGGCACCACGCAGGTCGTCGTCGACATCCACAGCCGCTTCCTGTTCGAGACAGAGGTCTTCGCCCGGCGCCAGCGCCGCACGCTCGGCGTGAGCGAGCTGAACGAGATCATGTTGCAGGCCCAGCACGACGCCTACGGCGACGGACTCGACCAGTCGACGGCGCATCCCTACATGTGGGTCGTCAAGCCGCACTACTACGGCTCGCACTTCTACAACTGGCCCTACACCTACGGCCTGCTGTTCGGCCTCGGCCTGTACGCCCAGTACCAGGCCGACCCCGACCGCTTCCGCCTGCACTACGACGACGCCCTGTCGCGCGCTGGGATGAACACGGCCGAGGAACTCGCTGCCGTGTTCGGCTTCGACATCACCGACCAGGCGTTCTGGACGGCGAGCCTCGACGTCGCCCGCTCGCGCATCGCGTCGTACGACGCCCTCGCTGCCGAGGTGGCATGACCTCGCTTTACACACCCGATCGCGCCGAGCTGGCCACCCTCCTCGAGGGTGAGCCCCGCTACCGGCTCGACCAGGTGTGGGACGGTCTCTACACGCAGCTCGCTCCCCCCTCGGAGATCACGGCGCTGCCCAAGACCCTGCGCGAACGCGTCGAGTCGGCACTCCCTCACGCGCTCACACAGGTCGTGCGGCGCGTGAGTGACTCGGGCGACACCGTGAAGTACCTCTGGGAACTGCACGACGGAAGTCGGGTCGAGACCGTGCTGATGCTCTACCCCGACCGCGTCACGGTGTGCGTCAGCAGCCAGGCCGGCTGTGCGATGGCGTGCGGGTTCTGCGCCACCGGGCAGGCAGGGTTCACGCGTCACCTCACGGTGGGAGAGATCGTCGAGCAGGTCGTGCTCGCCGCACGCGAGGCCCGCAGCATGGGTCGCCGACTCGCCAACGTCGTCTACATGGGCATGGGCGAGCCGATGGCCAACGAGGCCGCGGTGTGGTCGTCGGTCGAGCGGCTCCACGGAGCACTCGGGCTCTCCGCGCGGCACCTCACGATCAGCACCGTCGGCCTCATCCCTGGCATCCGCACCCTCGCCACCCGGCCGCTCCCGGTCAACCTCGCCGTCTCGCTCCACGCGGCGAACGACACGCTGCGCGACGAACTGGTCCCGATCAACAAGCGTTATCCGATCGATGAGTTGATGGATGCGTGCGCCGAGTACCTCGCCGCCAAGGGGCGACGGCTCTCGTTCGAGTGGGCCCTCATCGCCGGCGTGAACGACCGCGATTCCGACGCCTCCGAACTCGCCCGCCTCACCCGCCGCTTCCGGCTCCCGGCCCACGTGAACATCATCCCGCTGAATCCGACACCGGGGTATCCCACCGTGGGTTCGTCACCGCGTCGCGTCGCCGAGTTCCACTCACGGCTCGTCGACCTCGGCGTGAACGCGACCGTGCGCCGCAACCGCGGCACCGACATCGACGCGGCGTGTGGTCAGCTCGCTGCTGGTCAGCCCGTCACCCCGCCGCGACCGGCCCGCCGACCCACCGAGTCCTGACGGCTCAGCCGGCGTCGAGATAACGAGGGTTGGCCACCGCCAGCTTGTCGAGCACGCTGGCGCGCACGGCTTCGCGTACCTCGTCGATCCGGTCGTCCATCTCCCCCGCCCGGATCCGTCGCGAGAGTTCGGCGTCGTCGGCGCATCCCAGCGCAGCGAGACGATCCGCATGGGCTGCTTCCTGCTCGGCCCCGACGGCGAGCTCACGCTCCACCATCGAGAGCATGTTCATCGCCACCCGCGCATGGAACTGCAGACGGCCCGTGGTTCCCGCGAGCACGTCGCGCTCGATCCACTCGCGCACGGCCTCGACGATCTGTGCCACGGAGGGTGCGTCGTGCATGCTCACCAGCGTCCCTCCAGCGCGAGGAAGAGGTCGTACTCGTTCTCGCAGACACGACGGCCGATCGCGGCGAGTTCGTGGCTGCGCGACGCACCCGAGAGATGGACGTTGGCCTGCATCATGCACATGACTCCCCACTTGAGGGTGCCGAGCACCTCCCACCAGCGGACCACGTCGAGGTCGACGTCGAGCCCCGACTCGGCCGAGTAGGCGTCGCAGAGCTGGCGGTAGTCGCCCACCCCTGCCACCGGGCGAGGAGAGCCGAAGCGCCATGCCCTCACGCACAGCCAACCGAGGTCCTCCATCGGGTCGCCGACGTGGACGAGTTCCCAGTCGAGCACCGCGGCGAGTCCGGCGTCATCGATCATCACGTTGCCGAGACGGAAGTCGCCGTGGACCACCCGCGGCTCGCTCGCCGGAGGCCGGTTCTGCTCGAGCCAGCGGAACGCCAATTCGAACGCCGGGTGCGGGTCGCCGAAGGAGTCGAAGACCTCGCGGTACTGCCGTACCTGGTCGCCCGCCGTGAGCCCGGGGACCGACGCCGGGTCGATGCGGTGCAGACGCGCCAGCGCCGAACCGAACTGCGCGGGCAGCACCTCACGGGCCGCAGCGAACCTGTCGTCACGGAGGATCTTGCGGGCGATGGTCTCGCCCTCGACCCATCCGAGCACCATGTACCCCGAACCGATCTCACTCGGCACGTTCGACGACGCGACGAGTTCGGGGACGGGCACTCCTGCCGCATGGGCCGCGCGGAGCGCCGAGGCCTCCACACCCATGTCGCGGACGTCGCCCGCTCTCTGGCGCTGCAGGATCAGCGGCCGACCGTCCGCACTGAAGCGGAACGTCTCACGCGACGCGCCTCCCGACAGGCGGGTCGGTTCCTCGACGTCGCTCGCGCCGAGGACCTCGGCCAACGCGGCAGCCAGACCGGTCATCGGTCTGCTCCCCGGTTGCACACTCGATCCGCGACACTCCGCACGTCCTGAAGTGTGCCGCACCAGATTCGGGCCCGACGACTCCGGCCGCGCCGGTCGGGCCGTTAGCGTCTGGCCGATGGCCACCAGCCCCGACATCGTCCTGCGCTTCAAGGGAGTCAGTTTCGTCCGCGACGAGAGGGTCATCCTCGCTCCCCTCGACTGGACCGTGCGGCGGTCGGAGCGCTGGCTGATCCTCGGCGCCAACGGTTCGGCCAAGACCACGCTGCTCCGCCTCGCCTCGCTCTACGAGCACCCCTCGGCGGGGACGGTCGACGTCCTCGGCGAGAGGCTCGGGCGGTGCGACGTGCGCGAACTCCGCCGCCGCGTCGGCTACATGTCGGCGATGCTCGCCGCTGACCTGCGTGGCGAACTGCGGTGCACCGACGTGGTGATGACGGCGAAGAACGCCGCCCTCGAACCGTGGTGGCACCGCTACACCACCGACGACGAGCGCCGGGCCGTCGAGTGTCTCGACCGCATGGGTGTCGGTTGGGCGGCCGAGAAGCCGCTGGCCACCCTGTCGTCGGGCGAGCAGCAACGTGTCCTCCTCGCCCGCACGCTGATGAACGACCCCGGCGTGCTGATGCTCGACGAACCGAGTGCGCGCCTCGACCTCGGCGGACGGGAGCAGCTCGTCGGCGCCCTGGCCGAACTGACCACCGACCCGTCAGCGCCTCCGCTGCTGCTGGTGACCCATCACCTCGACGAGGTCCCGCCGGGGATGACGCACGTGCTGATGCTGCGCGAGGGCCAGGTGGTCGCACGAGGCCCGATCGACCGTCACCTGACGGCGGCGAACCTGAGCACGACCTTCGACATGCCACTGCGACTCGAACGCAGGGCCGACGGCCGGCTCACGGCCTGGCACTCACCATCCTGAGCAGACGCTCGCGTCCGGCGCTGATCTGTTCGCTCAACGCCCGCTCGAGCACACCACCCGTCCACAGTCCGCCGCCGTAGTGCAGGTTCATGTCGAGTCGCGACCCGACCGGAGCACTGCTGTCGTGCGACTGCGAGGTCACCGTGACGCTGAGGACCCACGGGGAATGGTCGCGGCCGTCGACCTCCCGACGCTCGAACACGATGACCCCCGTCGCTGGCGAGTGGACCGAGCGCACCATGCGCAGTTTCTTGCTCCGGGCGAACGGGCTGAGTCGTGCACGCAGTTCGACGTCCCAGCACGGCCGGCCGTCGTCGGCGGGGAGTGGGTCGGCGCGATGTACGAGGTCGACCCAGGCCGGGTACGAACCGAGGTCGTCGACGTGGGAGAACAACACGTCGACGGCACAGGGTGCCTCGAGCGAGGCCTCGACGTCCATCAGCCCGCACCGTCGCTGTCGTCATGACCGTCGGGCGCATCACTGGCGTCGCGGTTCGAGCGACGACCGAAGGCGCGTGACAACAACGGACTACGCGCCTCACCGAGACCCGCTCGGTCGGAGGTGGTGTCGAACGAGGGCTCCCACGGGGTGACCTCGGCAGCGGGCGGCACCTCGACGGCCGGCACCGACTGCACCACTGGGTCTGGCTCGGCAACCGGCACCGGCTCCGCCACGAACCCCTCCTCGAGCGGGAGCGGGATGTCGAGTTGCAGCGCGCCCGTGTCGTCACCACTCGTACGAACCCGACGACGCTTCTCGCGGGGCGCTGCCACCGGTTCCTCGCGGGTCTTGAACAGGCGCGGCACTGCCTCACGGCGGTCGTCGAGCATCCAACCGAGCGGCACGACCATCGCATCAGCGTGTCGTCGGCACAGGACACCGGCGCGGTACCCGCCCACCCCGTCGAAGGCCTCGAGCCACACGAGCAGGTGCTCCGCGTCGATCCCGTAACACACCTCGGCGGCCTGCGAACAGCCCGGACGTTCGCACAACCTCGCCATCGCTCCCACGCTACCCCGTGAACGACTCAGCCCGAGAACGACACAGGCCCCGTGGACACTCCGGACGGAGTCTCCACGGGGCCTTTCGGTGGGCGATACAGGGCTCGAACCTGTGACCTCTACGGTGTGAACGTAGCGCTCTAGCCGACTGAGCTAATCGCCCGGCAGGGCGGGAAATGTACCAGCGGACGCGGGCAATCCACACCCGTCGGCGGGCGTCCGACGGCCGTCAGTAACCGAGTTCGGGGTCGACCCGCCCGATGAGCGGCTCTCCGTCGGCGAACCGGCGCACGTTGGCCGTGATCCGCTCGGCGAGCAGTGGAACGGCCATCTCCGGCGTGTTGCCGACGTGAGGCGTGATGATGCAGTTCGGCAGCGACCACAGCGGATGACCGTCGGGCAACGGCTCGGGGTCGGTGACATCGAGCGCCGCTCCCCCGATGACCCCGTTCTCGAGCGCCCACACGAGGTCGTCGGTGACGACGTGCCGGCCTCGCGCCACGTTGACGAGCCACGCCGACGACTTCATCATCTCGAGCTCGTTGCGCGAGATCATCCCCTCGGTCTCGGGGGTCAGCGGCAGGGCGAGGAACACCACATCGGCTCCCGACAAGGCGTCGACGTAGCGATCGGCCTCGAGCACCTCGTCGGCACCCTCCATCGGCTCGACCCTGTTGCGCACGACCGTCACGTGACAGTCGAAAGGGGCCAGCAGGCGGAGCAGTTCGATCGTGATCCCGCCACCACCGAGGATCGCGACGTTGGCCCCGCGCAGGTTGCGACCGTGCGGCGCACCCCACGACGTCGCCGCGGCGTAGGCACCCACGTGACGCATCCCGGCGAGAGCGAGCGCAAGTGCCATCTCGGCCACCGGCTCGGCATAGACACCCTTGCCACATGTCCAGACCCGGTCGTCGTCGAGGAGGTGGACCATCGGCTCGATGCCGGCGAAGGGCAGCTGGACCCAGGTCAGGTGATCGCCATCGGCCATCGCGGCCTCGAGGGCACCCGGGTCACGCGGCGCCGCCCACACGAGGGCCTCGGCCTCCGCGAGCGGGACGAGGTGACCGCCACCGGCGATGACCGCCTCGGCCATCCAGTCGGGCGCACCGTCCGGCAGCAGAGCGACACGGGGAGGTGTGTCAGCGTCGGCCGCACGGCGGGGTGCGGTGGTACTTGGGTCGCTGGTACTTGGCATGGTGCGAAAATGCTAGCCCGCGGCGCAGAGGCGCGCCGCGACCGTGTCGCCCGACTCGAGCGCACCCTCCATGTAGCCAGTGCAGGTCGCCACGTGCTCACCGGCGAGGTGGACTCGACCCCAGGGACGGCGCAGCACGTCCCAGTATCGGGTGACCTCACCAGGGCGATACACGGCGTAGGAACCACCGAAGCGAGGCTGGGCCGACCACGCACGCGACCACCCTCCGAGCGGCGCGTCGGTGATGCCGTGCATCTCGGCCATCAGGCGCGAGGCCTGTTCGACACGCGTCGACTCGTCGAGCAGTGCCCACTCCCGTCCACCCTGCCCGCCGCAGTACGCCATGAGGATCCCCTCATCGCCCGACTGGTCGATGGTGGGCTCGTACACGCGCTGCGCACGACTTTCGGTGGTGGCGTACCCCGACGGCCACGCTCGGCGCGGCCACTGCACCGAGGTCTTGGTGATCGCCCCGTACCCGAGCCCGTACACGGCCGCGCGCAGGTCGTCAGGGAGGCCACCGCGCCAGTCGATGGTGCGCAGCGGCACGAGGGAGGTCGCGAGGACGAGGTGATCGGCCATGATCGTGCGCAGGTTGGTGGTCACCACGACCGAGTCGCCGGTCTGTTCGAGAGCGAGGAGACTCTCCCCGAGGTGCAGGACGTGGCCGACCTCGGTGGCCAGACCCTCGGCCACCCGGGAGAAGCCACCCTCGCTGCGCTGGGCGATGATCCCGTCCGGGTCGCCGAGAGCGGCCGCCTCGGCGGCCTGGAGCGCCCGCTGCTGGGCGACGAAGAGCAGGCTCACGTCGTTCGGCTCCTCGGCGAACTCGCCCTGGGAATCACGACGCTTGAACAGCAGGGCGAGATCGGAGAGACCGGCTTGTGATGCAGCGTCCGCGAGCGAGCGGGCGTCGTGACGGGCAGCCTCGGGGTGCAGGTCGGGACGCGACGGGTCGGAGATCCCGGCAGCCACCTCCGCCACGACGTCCTCGAAGGCCTCGAGGCTCACCTCGATCCCGGGATCGACCTCGCGGATCCGCTCCGGGCTCAGCAGTTCGCCCTTCCAGTAGAGCCAACGACGGATCACCGTCCAGCGCTCCCCCTCGCCCAGCAGCCCGACTCCGTACCTGTCCATCAACTCGAGAAGTCGGTGGTGGACCGAGTCGACCCACTCCGCACCGCTCTCGCTGTACTGACCCGACGCGAAGGCGGACCCACCGAGCGTCTGGCGCACGGTGCGCACCCGACCACCCGGACGCCGACCAGCCTCGATCAGCTCGACATCGACACCGGCATCGAGGAGGCGGCGCGCCGTCCGCAGGCCGGCGAGGCCGGCCCCGACGACCACGACCCGCACGGGTCAGCCCCCGCCGAGGGTGGCGGCGATCTGGGCCGAGGAGTCGCCCGACTTCTTGAGCACCCTGGCCACGAAGGCGAGCAGGGCCATCGTGAGCACGAACAGCACCACCGCACCGACGCCCCAGAAGGGCTTGATCTCGCTCTTGGTCGCCGAGATGAGCGACACCGGGAAGGTCGACGAGGCACCGCTGATCAACGACGAGATGATCGTGTTGTCGAGGCAGAGCGTGAACGACAGCAGCGCTCCGGCGATGAGCGCGGGGCTGATCAGCGGGAGCGTGATCTGCCGGAAGGCACGGCCAGGG
>JBEBDM010000040.1:0-9422 GCA_041156905.1 Actinomycetota bacterium
ATCTTGGCCGGGTCCATGCCGACCCCGATCATGACCATCCAGGGGTAGTCGCACTCATAGCCCTCGAACATCCACTCCGGGCGCGGCTGGACGAAGCCGACGAGTCCGGCTCCTGCGGCCCGGGCGATCTCCTCGATTCGGACGATGGCCTCGTCGGGGGCGACGTCGCGTCGCTCATCGGCGATCGGGGCGTCGGGCATGTTGATGACCCGCTGCCGTTCGGCGCGGACGGCGAACACCTCGGGGTCCTTGGGTCCCTGCCCCCAGAACCACGTCTGCACCGCACCGTGGGCGATCATCTCGGGTGGGTGCCACATCACCGGGGTGGGCGGCCGCACCTCGGCCTCGCCGAGTCCGTTGATGGTGTTGCCCGAGATCTCGGGCCAGTGCTCCATCTGCTCGTCGGACGGCGTCCATTCGACTCGTTCGCGCATGAGTCCCCCTCGACGCGGCACCGTAGCCGACCCACGTCGACGCGGAACAGGCCCCTTGGCCCCGAGGGAGTACCCTGACGACGTCACGGCGTGGTCCTCGGCGGTGTCCGTCGGCCCCTGCCTGCCTCGGTAGCTCAATGGAGAGAGCAGCGGGTTTCTACCCCGTTGGTTGTGGGTTCGAGTCCTACCCGAGGCGCTCTGCGATGGGTGCCACGCACCCCGTTCCGGGTGGAAATCCCTGCTCAGGCCCTACCCTGAGAGGGTCCCGGGTGTTCCCGTTCCCCCCGCAACCCCCCGGAATCGCGAGGCCGTAGTGAAGTTCAAGAAGGGCGACACCGTCATCTACCCCCAGCACGGTGCCTGCATCGTCGTCGGGACCAAGAAGATGGAGGCCTTCGGGTCGGTCCAGGACTACCTCATCCTCAAGACGGTCATCAACGAGATGACCCTCTCGCTGCCGGTCGCCAAGGCCGGCGAGGTGGGCGTCCGTCCCCCGGTGAGCGCCGACGAGCTCGAGGACCTGGTGTCGGTGCTGAGCAAGCCCGATCCGCGCGTGCCCAGCAACTGGAGCCGGCGGTTCAAGAACCACCAGGAGAAGCTCAAGAGCGGCGACGTCTACCAGGTGGCCGAGGTCGTCCGTAACCTCGCCGCCCGTAACCGCGACGCCTCGCTCTCGGCGGCCGAGCGCACGATGTACGACCGGGCCCGCACCAACCTGATCAGCGAGATCGCCCCTGCGCTGAAGGTGAGCACCGAGGAGGCCGAGAAGTTCCTCGACGCCGCCCTCGCCAAGGGTGTCCTCAAGCCGGCCAAGGAGCCGGCCAAGAAGAAGGCCTGATCCCGTCCGGGCGTCGATCCCGGCCAGCCGTGGATCGTGGCCAGCACGGCTAGTGTCCCGACCATGTCCGGACACATCACCCGTGAGGAGCTCGAGCACCGCATCCGCTCGGGCGAGATCGACACCGTCGTCATGGCGTTCCCCGACCTCCAGGGTCGGCTCGTCGGCAAGCGCACCACCGGCCGCTTCTTCATGAAGAGCGTCGCCGACGCGGGTACCGAGAACTGCGACTACCTCATCGCCTGCGACATGGACAACAACCCTGTCCCCGGGTATCGCTTCACCAGCTACGAGCAGGGCTACGGCGACATGCTGGCCCGTGCCGACTGGAACACGGTCCGGGTCATCCCGTGGGTCGATCGCACGGCGATGATCATGTGCGACCTCGTCGACGTCGAGTCGGGCGAGCTCATCGAGGTCGCCCCGCGCACCGTGCTGCAGCGTCAGGTCGAGGCCGCCGAGGCGATGGGCTTCCTGCCGATGGTGGCCAGCGAGATCGAGTTCTACCTGTTCCGCGACACCTACGACGAGGCCCACGACAAGGGCTACCGCGACCTCAAGCCGCACTCGCCGTGGCTCGAGGACTACCACGTGCTCCAGACCACCAAGGACGAGTACGTGCTCGGCGCGATCCGCCGCGGCCTCGAGGCGGCGGGCGTTCCGGTCGAGTTCAGCAAGGGTGAGGCCGGGCGTGGTCAGCACGAGATCAACCTCGAGTACACCACCGCCGTCGAGATGGCCGACCGCAACAGCGTCTACAAGACCGGCGCCAAGGAGATCGCCCACTCCTTCGGTCGCTCGGTGACCTTCATGGCCAAGTACGACTTCTCCGACACCGGCTCCTCGTGCCACATCCACTCGAGCCTGTGGAGCCTCGACGGCCAGACGGCGGTGTTCGACGACCACCACGGTGAGCACGGGATGAGCAAGACCTTCCGGCACTACCTCGCCGGGCAGATCGCGACGGCTCGTGAGTTCAGCCTGCTGTGGGCGCCGACCATCAACTCCTACAAGCGGTTCCAACTCGGTTCGTGGGCACCCACCGGCGTCGGCTGGGGCATCGACAACCGCACCCTCGGCTTCCGCAAGGTCGGCCACGGCAAGGGCACGCGTGTCGAGAGCCGGATCCCCGGTGCCGATGCCAACTCGTACTTCGCGTTCGCCGGGGCGATCGCCGGTGGCCTCTACGGCATCCGCCACGGGCTCGAGCTCGGCGAGCCGTTCATGGGGAACGGGTACGAGGCTCCCGACATCCCGCGCATCCCGTGGAACATCGTCGACGCCATCGCCCTGTGGGAGAACAGCGCCGCGGCCCGCGAGTGCTTCGGCGACGAGGTCCACCACCACATCCTCACGATGGCCAAGGGTGAGTGGGAGGCCTTCAACCACTCGGTCACCGACTGGGAACTCCGCCGCTACTGGGAGCGCATCTGACCCGTCTCCGCGGGCTGAACCCGCCCCGTCAGGTGGCCGTGCGGAAACGCATCGTCACCGGCAGGTGGTCGCTCAGGTCGGACCATCCGAGGGAGTGACGAGCGCTGGCCGCGACAGCGATGTCGGGGACGTGCTCCCCGAGAATGGTGGCGGTCTCCGGCACCAACACGTGGTCGATCCGGCGTGACGGAGCGACGGTCGGGTTCGCCATCAGCGAACCCCTGTCGGCGAGCCCGAGGGGGTGGAAGTGGCGGACGGTCTCGACGAGCCCCTCGTCGTTGAAGTCACCGGCGACGGCGAACGTGCTCGCCGCCACCCGGCGTCGCTCGTCGGCACGCACGAACCCCGCAGCCCTGCCGGCCTGCTCGATGGTCTCGTCGTGGTGTGCGTCACTCGAGAGGTGCAGGTCGTAGGCCCGCATCGACGAGCCGTCGCGCCGGGCGATGGTCGCGGCGAGCATGATCCGGTACCGGTACGTCCAGGTGCTCCATCCGTGCGAGAGGGTCCAGGTCGCACGCTCAGCGAGACGGTGCGGGGTGAGGATCGCATGACCCTCGGCGCGCCACCAGACCAGCGGTGAGTACGGGTAGTGCTTGCGCGCCCAGACGTGCTGCCACCCGAGGAGGCGGCTGAGTTCACGGGCCTGCGCCCGTTGGATCTCCTGGAGAGCGAGAACGTCGGTGCCGAGCGACTCGATCGCCTCGGCCACCGCAGGCAGGTTCGGGCGTGCCGAGCCGTGCATGTTCCACGAGGTCACCGACCAGGGAGCGTGCGGGCTGTCCATTCAGGGGACAGTGTGACCGATGCGATACCGTCGCGCCTCATGGATCGTCTCGCAGGCAAGGTCGCCATCATCACCGGAGCATCGTCGGGCCTCGGCCGCGTCGGTGCCGAGCTGTTCGCCGCACAGGGCGCGAAGGTCGTCATCGCCGACATCGTCGACGGTGACGAGGTCGTCGACGCCATCGACGCAGCCGGCGGCGACGCCAGCTTCGTGCGGTGTGACGTCACCGACGAGGAGTCGGTGCGCACGGCGGTCGAGTTCGCCGTCGAGACCTACGGCGGACTCCACGTCCTGTACAACAACGCCGGCGTGATGCTCAGCGACGACGACAACCCCGTCACCACGAGCGTGGCCACGTACCAGAAGACGATGGACATCAACGTCCTCGGCTCGCTGCTGTTCTGCAAGTACTCGATCCCGGCGATGCAGGCCTCCGGTGGCGGCAGCATCGTGAACGTCGCCTCGTTCGTGGCGCACATGGGTGCGGCCACCCCGCAGATCGCCTACACCGCCTCGAAGGGCGCCGTGCTGGCGATGACCCGTGAGACCGCCGTGATCTACGCCCGTCAGGGCATCCGCTGCAACGCGCTGTGCCCAGGGCCGATCATGACACCGCTGCTCGCCAAGTTCCTGAGCGACGACGCCAAGCGCAACCGTCGCCTCGTGCACATCCCGATGGGTCGCTTCGGTGAGCCGCGCGAGATCGCCAACGGAGCGCTCTTCCTCGCCAGCGACGAGAGCAGCTGGATGACCGGCCAGTCGCTCATCATCGACGGCGGGATCACCTCGGCCTACGTCACCCCGGAATGACCGGCGGTCTCCACGGTGGCGATGCCGCCGCAGGATTGGGTGACCTCGCGACGGCGTGGATCCGTGAGCGTCTGAAGGGAACCGGTCCCGGCGTGGTGGGCGACCCTGTCGCGCTCGGTGCCGCGCTCTCCGACTCGCTCGGTGAGAACGGCCTCGGTGTCGAGGGTGCATGGGCGACCTTCCGCGACGTCGTGGCACCCGCGAATGCCGGACTCGACAGTGATCGTTTCCTCGCCTTCATTCCCGTGTCGCCGTCGGCGGCCGGCGTGTGGATGGACGCCGTGGTCGGTGCGGCCAACTTCTCCGCCGAGTCGTGGCTGGAGGCCGCTGGTGCGGTGGCCGCCGAGCGCGAGGTGATCGAACTCCTCGTTCGCAGCGCCGGTATGCCCGAATCGGCGAGCGGGTGCTTCATGACCGGAGGCAGCATCGGCAACCTCTCGGCGCTCGCCGTCGCCCGCGACCAGGCGGGTGACCGCCGCACGGTCGTGGTGGCCGACACGGCTCACGCCAGCATCGACAACGCGCTCCATCTCCTCGGTATGACGCCACTCGTCATCGCCACTGGCCCCGACTGTCGACTCACCGGCGAGGCCGTGCGCGCCGCAGTCGCCGGTCGCACCGACATTGCCGCCATCGTGGCCGCAGGTGGCTCGACGAACGCCGGTGTGATCGACGATCTCGCCGGTTGTGCCGACGTCGCGGGTGAACTCGGCGCCTGGTTCCACGTCGACGGTGCGTACGGCTTGGCGGCCCTCCTGCTGCCGGAGATGCGCGACGCGTTCCGGGGGATCGAGCGGGCTGATTCGTTCATCGTCGATCCGCACAAGTGGCTGTTCGCCCCGGCCGGTTCGTGCGCCCTCGTGTACCGGCGGCCCGACCTCGCCCGGCTCACGCACACCCAGCACGGGCCGTACATCGACGTCCTGCACACGTCCGACGACGCCTCGGCCTACAACCCGAGCGACCTCGGCTACCAGCTCACGCGTCGAGCGAGCGGTCTCCCGATCTGGTTCGCGCTGGCGGTGCACGGTCTCGAGGCACACAGGGTCGCGATCCGTCGGGGGATCGAGCTGGCGCAGGCGATGGCCGTCGCACTTGACGAGTCCCCCGACACTGAGTTGGTCCTCCCACCTCAGCTGGGTGTGGTGCTGTTCCGTCGTCGCGGTTGGGGGGCCTCCGAGTGGAGGGACTGGGCGACCCGCTGCCTCGAGTCGCAGGTCGCCTTCGTGGCGCCGAGCACCTACAAGGGCGAGTCGGTGGGCCGGGTCGTGTTCATGCACCCGTCGACGCCCGACTCGATCGTTCCCGAGCTGATGGCCACCCTGGCGGGCTGAGCGCCAGAACCCCGGCGCACGTCACATCCGGCATCGCCCACCCGACCCGCGGGAGCGACAAGACTGTGCACTCATGAGCAACGTCGCGTTCCTCGGTCTCGGCGTGATGGGCGCCCCCATGGCCCGTCACCTCGCTGCGGCCGGCCACCAGGTCACCGTCTACAACCGCACTCCCGACAAGGCCCTCGCGTGGGTCGCCCTCTACGGGCACCGCGCTGCACCCACCCCGCGTGAGGCGGCCGAGGGTGCGGAGTTCGTCTTCATGTGTGTCGGCAACGACAACGACGTGCGTGACGTGGTCTACGGCCCCGATGGAGCCCTCGCCGGCGCAGAGGCCGGTGCCGTGCTGGTCGACCACACGACCGCGTCCGCGAAGGTCGCCAAGGAGCTCGCCGAGGCAGCCGCCGAGTTCGGTGTCGGATTCGTCGACGCCCCCGTCTCGGGCGGTCAGGCTGGCGCCGAGAACGGCCAGCTCACCATCATGTGCGGCGCCGACGACGAGGCCTACTACAAGCTGGCGATGCCGGTGATGGCGGCCTACGCCAAGGCGAGTGCCCTCATGGGCCCCTCCGGCAGCGGCCAGCTGTGCAAGATGGTCAACCAGATCCTCATCGGCGGTCTCGTGCAGGGGCTCGCCGAGGGCCTCAACTTCGCCGTGCGTGCGGGTCTCGATCCCGAGCAGGTCATCGAGGTCGTCAAGTACGGCGCCGCGCAGAGCTGGCAGCTCGAGAACCGTGGCCACACGATGGTGAAGGGTGAGTTCGACTTCGGCTTCGCCGTCGAGTGGATGCGCAAGGACCTCGGCATCGTCCTCGACGAGGCCGACCGCAACGGTGCTCGCCTCCCGATCACCGCGCTGATCGACCAGTTCTACGCACAGGTCATCGCCCGTGGTGGGAAGCGCTGGGACACCAGCAGCCTGATCCACCTGCTCGCCAACGACTGAACCGTCGCTGACGGTCGGCCCGCTCGTCAGCGGGCAGCAGCACTGATGGCGTCGACAATCCTGTCGACCTGCGCGTCGGTCGTGACGAGCGGCGGGCAGAACAACAAGGAGTCGGCGTTCAGCGCACGGCACACCACGCCACCGTGGTCGAGCATGTGGTCGCGCATCGCCATCGCGTTCTGACCGGGGTGCAGGCCGACGGCCCACATCGCGCCGAGGCCCCTCACGTGTTCGACCGTGCCGTCGTCGGCGAGGGCGCGCAGCCCCGACGACAGGCGGTCTCCGACATGCAGGGCGCGCTCGAGGAGGCCTTCGCGCTCGAGGATGTCGAGGTTGGTCAGGGCCGCGGCACAAGCCGAGGCGTGACCGGAGTAGGTGAAGCCGTGGCGCAGGAAGAAGTCGGGGTTCGACTCGAGCGCCGCACGCGGGGCGGCGCCGACGAACACGCCGCCGAGGGGCTGGTAGCCGGAGGTGACGGCCTTGGCGAACGTGGTGAAGTCGGGGATGACCCCGTAGTGGTCGGCGGCGAACCACGTCCCGAGTCGGCCGTAGCCGGTGATGACCTCGTCGTAGACGAGATACGCGCCGTGCTGGTCGCAGAGACGACGCACGCCCTGGAGGTACTCGGCGGTGGCCGGGAAGATGCCACCCGCACCCTGCACCGGCTCGACGATGACGGCAGCGACCTCGGCTCCACGCTGTGCCATCAGGGTCGCGAGGGCCTCGATGTCGTCGGCAGGAACCTGCACCACGTCGTCGACGAACGGGCCGAAGTTCTCACGGTTGGGTGCGATGCCCTGGGCGCTGGTGCCGCCGTAGGCCGTGCCGTGGTAACCCCGGATCCGGGAGATGATCAACTTTCGCTCCGGCCGTCCGGCCTGTACGTGCGCGATGCGAGCGAGCTTCATCACCGTGTCGACGGCCTCGCTGCCGGAGCAGGTGAAGAACACCCGGGCATCGGGGATCGGTGTGAGCCCGACCAGCCGCTCGGCGAGTTCCTCGGCCGGGCCGGTGGTGAAGGGGTCGAAGGTCGAGTACGTCTCGATGGTGGTCATCTGCCGGGCGACTGCGTCGGCCATCTCGGCGCGGCCGTGGCCGATCGCGCAATACCAGAGGCTGGCCATGCCATCGACGAACTCACGGCCGTCGGCGTCCCAGAGCAGGGCCCCCTCGCCCCGGACGATCCGGATGAACGACTCGCGGGTGGGCTTGGCGAACGGGTGCAGGAAGGCGCCGGGCATGGGACGACCGTAGTCGTCGGACCTGCCCGTCGGCGGTCCGAATCGGGACCTACGGCCCTGACCCCGCACCAGCGGTGGTCCGTACGGTGCAGTCGTGAGCAACCAACGCGAGGTCCTCGACGCCAACGAGGCAGTGGCGCGGGTGGCGCACCTCCTCTCCGAGGTGATCGCGATCTACCCGATCACCCCTGCCTCGTCGATGGGCGAGCACGCTGATTCGTGGAGCGCCCGTGGTCACCGCAACCTGTGGGGATCGGTGCCCGAGGTCATCGAGATGCAGAGTGAGGCGGGCGCCGCAGCCGCTCTCCACGGCGCCGTCCTGCGCGGGGCGATGGCCACCACGTTCACGGCGAGCCAGGGCCTGCTGCTGATGCTGCCCGAGATGTTCAAGCTCGCCGGCGAACTCACTCCGACGGTGATCCACGTGGCGGCGCGGAGTGTGGCGACCCACGCCCTCAGCATCTTCGGCGACCACAGCGACGTGATGGCGGCCCGGAGCACGGGCTTCGCCATGCTCTGTGCGAGCAGCGTGCAGGAGGCCGCCGACTTCGCCGCAGTGGCCCACGCGACGACGCTCGAGTCGCGGGTTCCCTTCCTCCACTTCTTCGACGGTTTCCGCACGAGTCACGAGCTGAACACGGTGGTCGTCCCCGACGCGGAGGTCGTGCGGGCGCTCGTCGACGAGTCGTCGGTCGGTGCTCACCGTCGGCGGGGTCTCGACCCCGATCGTCCCGTCCTACGTGGGAGCGCCCAGAACCCCGACGTGTTCTTCCAGGCGCGTGAGGCGTGCACGCCGTTCCACGCGGCGGTTCCGACGATGGTGCAGGACACCTTCGACCGGCTCGCCGAACTGACGGGGCGTCGGTACTCGCTCGCCGAGTACCACGGGGCCCCCGATGCCGAGCGCGTGGTCGTGATGATGGGTTCAGGGTCGTCGACCGTCCGGCAGGTGGTCGATGCCCTCGTCGCGGCAGGGGAGCGGGTCGGGCTCGTCACCCTCCGCCTGTTCCGGCCATTCCCGACCGAGGCGCTCCTGGCAGCGATCCCGCCGACGGCGCGCACCGTGGTGGTCCTCGACCGATGCAAGGAGCCGGGCGCCCCGTTCGAGCCGCTGCACCTCGATGTCCTGTCGGCCCTGTGGCACTCGTCAGCAGGTCACTGGACCGGCTCCGAGCGGCCCCGCGTGATCGGCGGTCGCTACGGGTTGAGCAGCAAGGAGTTCACGCCGGCGATGGCGGCGGCGGTGTTCGAGGAGGCGTCGGCCGAGTCGCCGCGCAACTCGTTCACCATCGGCATCATCGACGACGTCAGCCACACCAGCCTCGCCTGGGACCCAAGCTGGACCACTGATCGAGCACGGGTGCGGGCGGTGTTCTACGGGCTGGGTAGCGACGGCACTGTGGGTGCCAACAAGAACACCGCCAGGATCATCGGTACCCGGACCCCGCTCGCCGTGCAGGCCTACTTCGTCTACGACTCGAAGAAGTCCGGCTCCGTCACCGTCAGCCACCTGCGCTTCGACGAGGGCCCGATCACCAGCACCTACCTGATCACCGAGGCGACGTTCGTCGGCGTCCACCAGTGGGGGCTGGTTGAGAAGC
>JBEBDM010000041.1:0-7938 GCA_041156905.1 Actinomycetota bacterium
GCACGCTCGGCGACCCGCTGGCCGACGTCGGCTACGTGGGCGTGTACTGGTTCGACGGCTCACTCGCGACGAGCCGCGGCAACGACCCGACCCCCGCCGGTGGATTCCCCGACTACCGCTCGCTCGTCGATCGCTACGCCCGCCGCACCGGTCGTGATCTCTCCGAGATCGACTACTACGTGGCCTTCGGCTGCTGGCGGCTCGCGGTGATCAGCGAGGGTGTCTACGCTCGGTACATCGCGGGAGCGATGGGGCGTCAGGACGGGGTCGACTTCGAGTCGTTCAAGTCGGGCACCGACGGGCTCGCGATCAGGGCCCTCGAGGCCTTGCAGCGCATGCGCTGACGAGACGCACCCGGACCGACCAGTCGACGTCGTCGGGCGAGTCCGACGGACAACACGGAAGGACGTGCAATGGCAGTCGAACTCGAGGGGTGGGAGCGCTCGGCGTTCACCGCAGCGGGGATCACCCACGACGTGTACCGACGCGGGACGGGCCCCGGTGTGGTCGTCGTCCACGAGATCCCGGGCATCACGCCAGCCGTGCTGCGCTTCGCCGAGGAGGTCGTCGACCGTGGCTTCACGGTGGTCATGCCGGCGCTCGTCGGGACGCCGGGCAAGGGCCCGACCGGCGGGTACATCGCACAGTCGATGGCGAAGGTGTGCATCTCACGTGAGTTCACGCACTGGGCGCTGAACCAGACCTCACCGATCATCGGGTGGCTGCGTGCCGTCGCCCGTGCGCTGCACAACGAGGTCGGTGGACCCGGGGTCGGTGCTGTCGGTATGTGCTTCAGCGGTGGTTTCGCCCTGGCGATGATGGTCGACGAGATCATGATCGCCCCGGTGCTCAGCCAGCCGTCGCTGCCCTTCGCCGTCGGCAAGAAGGAGCGTGGCGCCGACCTCAACCTGTCGCCCGATGATGCTCTCGTCGTGGCTCGTCGTGCGAGCGAGGGATGCCAGGTGCTCGGTCTGCGCTTCACCGGCGACAAGCTCGTGGGCGATCGCTTCGCCTCGCTGCGGACCCTGCTCGGGGATGCGTTCATCGCCATCGAGCTGCCCAGTTCGAGCCCGCGCGACCACTCGGTGCTCACCGAGCAACGTGACGATGCGAGCGTGACGCGGGTGCTCGACTTCTTCGCCGAGCGCCTGCTCGGCGACAGCGCGCCGACGGCGTAGCCGCGCGGCGCTGTGCCGGGTCAGACGGTCTCGTCGACGACCGTGTTGCGGAGTGTCCCGATCCCGGTGATCTCGACCTCGACGACGTCGCCCGGCACCATGAAGATCGGTGGCGTACGCGCGTAGCCGACGCCGCCGGGTGTGCCGGTGACGATGAGGTCGCCCGGCTCGAGGGTCGTGAACTCCGAGCAGTAGGCGATGAGCGCCGGCACGTCGTGGATGAGGTTGCTCGTGGGAGCGCTCTGCATCTCCTCACCGTTGAGCAGCGTGCGCAGGTGGAGCGCGGACGGGTCGGGGATCTCGTCGGTGGTGACGACCCATGGCCCGCACGATCCGCTCCGGTCGAAGGTCTTGCCGGGAACGAACTGCGACGTGTGTCGCTGGTAGTCGCGGATCGTGCCGTCGTTGAAGCACGTGTAGCCGGCCACGTACGAGAGTGCGTCGGCAGCGGGGATGTAGCGGCCGCGCCGTCCGATGACGAGAGCCATCTCGCCCTCCCAGTCGAAGCGGTCGCTCACGTGCGGCCGCTCGATGGCGACGTCGTGACCGACCACCGAGCTCGGGAAGCGGACGAACACCGTCGGGTACGGGCTGTCGGAGGGTCGGTCGCTCTCGGCGCGGTGGGTGGCGTAGTTGACGCCGATGCACAGGATGCGGTGGGGAGAAGGTACTGGCGGTGCGAGCACTCCTGCCGACAGGGCGACCCGCGGCCCGTCGGTGGAGGCACACGCCACGACGCCGTCCGCGTCGAGGGTCAGCGCCTCGGCGGGCGACGCGAAGCTGCCCGACACGTCGACGACCTCGTCGCCTTCGACACGTCCGAAGACGAGCCGACCGGCGTGATGAAGGGTGGCGAATCTCATGGTGTCTCCTGTCGTGTCATCCCACCCCACCGATCTCGGCGCGGATCGTCCCGGATTCCGGAACCATACGTACCGAGATCGTGGGCCGAGATCTTGGGCCGAGATCTTGGGCCGTCAGTCGGTGAGGTCGAAGGCGAAGTCGATGGGCAGCTCGGGGGCCTGCGGGAGATCGGTGTCGCACGCCGCGTGAGCGTGAGCGTGGTCGACACCCATCACGCGGAGAACGCCCTCGACCATCGCGCGTTCGTCGTCGAGCCGGTGCACGCCGCGGATGATGTCGCTGGCGCCGACGGCCATCATCCACACCAGCTGGCTCCAGGCGAGGTCGTGGTTGCCGGCGATGATCCGGTAGTCGCCGTGGTCGACGGCGCGCTGGATGTCGCGCAGACCGAAGGGACCGAACCCGGCCCGCATGCGGTCGACGAGGAGTTCGAGGTGCTCGAACCACCAGTGGAACAGCGGGTCGGTGACCGTGGCGCGCATCACGAACCGCACGGAGTTGGCGACGATCCTCACCGGGTCGGTCTCGCCGAGGGCCTCGGTGACGAGGTCGTTGCGCAGGCCGATGTTGTGGATGAGGCAGTCGAGCACCTCGCCGGCCAGGGCTTCCTTGGTGGGGTAGTAGTTGTAGAAGGTCCCGAAGCCGATGTCGGCGGCGTCGGTGATCTGCTGGATCGTGGTGGCGGCCACTCCCTGCGACGTGATCAGGTCGTGGGCGACCTCGCGCAAACGGATGCGGGTCTGGCGCTGACGGACCTCGGTACGACTCGGCGCGCGGCGGGCGTCGGGGAGCGAGGCGGTGGGCACGGGGCGACCATAGCAAGAAAAGATCTGCCATCGCCCTTGACTCATGATCGAAAATGATGAATCATCACTTCTGCGCGGAAGCGCCCGTACCCAGTCCGGGTACCCGACGTGTGGGGGTTCACGTCGTCGGGTGCTCTCACCCAGTCCAGGAGGCTGACCACATGACCCTGATCGAGACCCAGGCCGAGGCCGAGCACATCGCCAAGACCCGAGCCCTGATCCCCGCCCTGCGCGCCCGCGCCGAGGAGACCGCCGCCCTGCGTCGCGTCCCGGTGGAGAACATCGACCTCCTGCGTGAGGCCGGTTCGCTCAAGACCATCCAGAGCCGTCGCAACGGCGGATACGGCTTCTCGATGGCCACGCACCTCGAGGTCGTCGCCTCGATGGCCGAGGGTTGTGGCGCCACCGCATGGGTGGTCGGTGTGACCCAGGCCCACTCGTGGCTCCTCTCGCACTTCCCCGAGCAGGCCCAGGACGACGCCTACGGCAACCCCGACAACGTCGTGTCGGCCGTCATCGGCCCGCGCGGCTCGGCCGTCAAGACCGCCGACGGATTCCGTCTCTCGGGCTTCTGGCCCTTCGCCTCGGGCAACCAGAACAGCCAGTGGCTGCTCCTCGGTGGCGTGGTGAAGAACGAGGCCGGCGACGTCATCGACGAGGGTGACTTCCTCATCCCGACCGAGGCCGTCACGCAGATCGACGACTGGTTCGTCAACGGCCTCACCGGCACCGGTTCGTGCTCGGTCAAGGTCGAGGACCTCCACGTGCCCGAGCACCGCTTCCTCTCGCTCCCGTCGGTCATCATGGGCAACAGCCCCGGCAGCCAGGTCAGCGACGAGTGGAACCTGCGTTGCGCCCCGGTGCCGGTGCTCGCCTTGGCCCTCACCGGTGCCGCGATCGGCATCGCCCGTGCGGCCCTGCGCGACTTCCCGTCGCTGGTGAAGGGCAAGACCATCGCCTACACCGCCGACGACCAGTACAGCCACCCGCTGACCCACATCCAGGCCGGCAACGCGGCGATGCTGATCCACGAGGGTGAGCTGCTCCTGTTCCGTTGCGCCGAGGAGATCGACGCTGCTGCCCGTGAGGGCCGCGAGCTGGCGTTCGAGACCAAGGCTCGCATGCGGCTCGACTGCGCCCAGGGCGTGCGTCGCTGCCTCGAGGGTGTCGAGGTGCTGTTCCACGCCAGCGGCGCCTCGGGCATCCGTCTGGCCAGCCCGCTCACCCGTGCGGTGGCCGACCTGCGTGCAATCAACCAGCACGGTCTGCTCAACCTCGAGACCAATCAGGAGCTCTACGGCCGGATCCTCCTCGGCCTGCCGCAGAACACGCCGCTGATCTGATCCACCTCAGATCGCACGACGCGAAAGAGCCCGGCGCCTCGGCGCCGGGCTCTTGTCGTTTCCTGCGGGGAGGGGTGTCGTCAGGCCTGGGCCACGAACGGGTTCTCGATGACGCCGATCTTCTCGATCTCGATGCGCACCACGGAGCCGGGGTTGACGCAGCCGTTCGGCTCCATCTTGAACCCGACGCCGGCGGGCGTGCCGGTGGCGATGATCGTGCCCGGCAGCAGCGTGAACGCCGTGCTGAGGAACTCGATGAGCTCCCAGCAGTCGTTCAGCATGAGCGCGGTGCTCTCGTTCTGACGGAGGTCGCCGTCGACCCAGGTCTTGATGCGCAGGTCGTGCGGATCGGGGATCTCGTCGGCGGTGACCATCCACGGGCCGATCGGGCCGTGGGTGTCCCAGCTCTTGCCCATGGTCATCGTGGGCGTGGCGAGCTGCCAGTCGCGGACCGACACGTCGTTGACGACCAGGTAGCCGGCCACGACCTCGTGGGCACGCTCCTTGGGCACGTTGCGGCAGCGGGTGCCGATGACGATGCCGAGCTCGCCCTCGTAGTCGACCATCGACGGGGCGACCGTCGGGACGTCGACCGGGTCGAACGGACCGGTCACGCAGGTGACCTGCTTGTTGAAGACCACGGGCATCTTCGGCTTGTCCATGCCCGACTCCTTCACGTGGTCGGCGTAGTTGAGGCCGATCGCGATGAAGTTGGGGGGCAGCGGGATGGGAGCCTCGAGGCGCACGTCGGCGAGCGGAATGCGCGGGGCGGTGGCCGCAGTGGCCCCGACCGAGCCGAGGGTGCCGGCCGCGAGGACGGCGCCGAGGTCGGTGGGCAGCGACGGGTCGGCGGTACCGACGTCGATCACGGTGTCGCCGTCGACGAGGCCGAGGCGGGTGGAACCGTTGTGGGTGAAGCGTGCGATCCTCACTTGGCACCTGCCTGACCGGCGGCGATCACGTCGAGGTCGCGGGGCTCGAGGAACTCCGCGGGCGGGGGCGGCCCCCACGCGAACAGCGACTTGTCGGGTGCCCAGTTGCGGGCCTCCCAGTCGGCCGAGCTCGGGATCTGGTCGAGGTCCGTGTAGTACTCCGCGTAGTTGCCCATGGGGTCACGAAAGTACCAGAACAGGTTCGAGCCGAGGAAGTGACGGCCGAGGCCCCACACGCTGCGCGACGGGTCGCCGGCGAGCAGGTTCTGCGCGCCCTGACCGATCTCGTCGATGTCGTTCACCATCCAGGAGGAGTGGTGGAAGAAGTGCATCGGAGCGTTGACGAGACCGATGTTGTGGTGATCCTCGCTGCAGCGCAGGAAGGCGATGATGCCCTCCGAGGTGTCGCTGACCTTGAAGCCGAGGACGTCGCAGAGGAACGACATGCTGGCGGCGAGGTCGGGTGTGGCGTAGAGCACGTGCCCGAGCTTGCGCGGCTTGGCGGGGCCCTGGGCGAAGATCGCCGGGGCGCGGTCGTTGATGCGCGGGGTGTGGCCCGGGGTGTTCATCCCCGGCGACTCGTACTCCGCGATCGTGAGACGCGGACGCACGGCCACTCGGGCGCGCATGCCGCAGACCGGGTCGACCACCGAGATGCTGCCGTCGTCGTGAGTGGTCACGTCGTGGCCCTTGGCGGTGGCTGCGGCGCTGATGCGCGACAGGTCGTCCTGGTCGTCAGCGGCGAGGGTGTACTCGACGAGGTGCCGGTACGACCGCTGCACCAGACGGAGCTGGTCGCCGCCGTCGGACGTGGCGAGCACGCCGGGAGCGCTGGTCGTCAGACCGAACTCGTTGTAGAAGGCCTGGGTCGAGCTCACGTCGGGCACACCCAGCGTGATCTCGGCCATTCCGTGCAGGGCCATGGGTTCCTCCTCTCAGACGACCGTCCCCGGTCACCTGTCAGGCCGCGCGGCCTCGTGCCGTCGCGTGCCCTGTCATTCTCCGCGCAATGTTTCGACAAGTCAAGAAAATTTCGACATTGCGGAACGTTTCGGAATGTGGTTGGATTTTCGCCATGGCATCCCGCGCCGCCACTCGCACCGAACAGGTCTACGGCTCGATGCGCGCCGACATCCTCGCCGGCCACCTCGAGCCGGGCACTCGCCTTCCCTTCGCCGACCTCACCGAGCGGTACGGGGCGAGCATGGGCGCACTGCGCGAGGCGCTGCAGCGACTCGCCGAGCAGGGCCTGGTCGTCAACGAGCCCCAGCAGGGGTTCCGGGTCCAGTCGCTCTCGATCGACGACCTGCGCGACCTGACCCAGGCGCGGTGCGAGATCGAGGGTCTCGCCCTGCGCTACGCGATCGCCCACGGCGACCTCGCGTGGGAGAGCGAGATCGTCGCCGCCTTCTACGCCCTCGAGCGCACCCCGATGAACACGAATGACTCCGACGAGGAGACGGGGTTCCTCGCCGAGGACGGCACCGTGCTGGCGGAGGACTGGGCCTCGGCCCACACCCGTTTCCACCTCGCGCTCTACGCCGCCTGTCCGAACGTCCGGCTGCGGTCGATCGCGTCCACGCTCCGCGACGCCGCGGAGCTCTACCGCCACTGGTCGGCGCGCTCGAAGGACCCGCGCGACACCAATGCGGAGCACAAGGCCATCGTCGACGCCGTCCTGGCGCGCGACACCGAGCGGGCTGTCGGCCTGCTCGAACAGCATCTGCAGCACACTGCGCGGCTGCTCACCGATCGAGCCAGCGAACTCGGGAACCAACCGAGCCGCTGACGCGAACCACGGCCCTCGGGCCGAACCGAACCACAACACAGGGGGGAACCAATGGAACAGCAGAACGACCAGCCCATGCGGCCGGTGTTCAGCCGCCGCATGGTCTTGGCCATGGGCGGCGGTGCGGCAGTTGCCGCGTTCGTCGCTTCGTGCAGCAGTGACGACAGCGCCGACACCGCGACGACGGAAGGCGCCGCGGAGACGACGGCCACGTCGGAGGGCACGGAGACGACCATGGCCGGTGGCGAGACCACCGTGCCGGCCACCGGCAACGGCAACGCTGCCGTCTGGGGCGGCGGTGGCGGCGACGGCACCATCAAGATCGGCTTCACCGCTCCGGTGACCGGTGCGCTCGCCGGCTTCGGCGAGGCCAACGAGTACATCCTCGGCCAGATCAACGAGCTCGCGGCCGGTGGCCTCATGCTCGGCGACAAGAGCTACACGGTCGAGATCATCTTCAAGGACATCGAGTCGAACTCCGACACCGCGGCGGCCCGCGCCAGCGAGCTGATCCTCGACGAGGGTGTCGACCTGATCCTCTCGATCGCGACGCCCGAGATGATCAACCCGGTGGCCGACCAGTGCGAGGCCAACGGCGTGCCCTGCATGTCGACCCTCGCCCCGTGGCAGCCGTACTTCTTCGGCCGTGGCGGCGATCCGGCCGTCGGCTTCAACTGGACGTACCACTTCTTCTGGGGCGCCGACCAGCTCGGTGGCGTCTTCGGTGAGATGTGGAACGCGGTCGAGACCAACAAGGTCGTCGGTCTGCTCTGCGGCAACGACCCCGACGGCAACGCCCTGGCCGACCCGGCCCTCGGCTTCCCGGCCGTGGCCGCTGCTGGTGGCTACACCGTCGTCGACCCGGGCCGCTTCCAGGTCCTCAGCGACGACTTCTCGAGCATCATCGGCCAGTTCAAGGACGAGGGCGTCGAGATCGTGGTGGGCATTCCGCTGCCCCCCGACTTCGCCACCTTCTGGACCCAGGCCAAGCAGCAGGGCTTCAACCCGAAGCTCGTCACCATGGCC
>JBEBDM010000042.1:0-4110 GCA_041156905.1 Actinomycetota bacterium
GATCGCCTCGCGCTCGAGTCGCTGGGTGTCGGCATCCATCACGAGGACGCTAGTCGCCCACTGTGCGAGTCGGGGACGGCGGTCGGTCCGGCGCACGGTGAGACGCCGGGCCGGACGGCCCCGGCGGCACGAGGTCATCGGGACGTGTTGTACGATGTACAAGAACTCCGATGGCTGCGTCCACGATGCCTCGTCCCGCCCGCGTCGCCGTGTGCGGCTACATGAACGAGTCGAACGCGCTCGCCGACACCATCACTCTGGCACACGGCCTCGACGCCCAACAGTTCCCTGGCGGACTCGCGTCGACGTGGGAAGCAGGCGCACTGATCCGACGGCTCCACGAACTGCGCTCCGTCGACGTCGTCGAACTGCCGGTGTGGGAGTTCGGGGCGACCGGTCCGCTCGACGGTGACGACTTCCGGACGATGGTCGCCACGATCCTCCGCGACCTCGACACTGCCGTCGCCGCGGGAGGTGCGATCGACGCCCTCGTCGTGCTGGGGCACGGCGCCGGCCGGACCACCGACGACCTCGACCCCGACGGGACCTTCCTGGCGGCGATGCGCGCCCACGTCGGACCCTCCGTGCCGATGGTCGTCGTCCTCGACTTCCACGCCAACCTCTCGGCGGCGATGTGCGATGCCGTCGACTCGATCGTCGCCTATCGCACCAACCCGCACGTCGACATCGAGGACCGGCTCGTCGAGGCCGCCGAGCACGTCGATCGTCTGCTCGACGGACGGGCCACGAGCGTCGTGTGGGCGCGGATGCCGATGGTGCTCCCCCAGATCGCCCAACTCACCACACCCGATGAGCCGTTCGGTGAGGTGATGACCTTGGCCGAGGGCCTGATCGTCGAGCCGGTGCGCAACATCTCGGTGCTCGGTGGCTTCTCGCTCGGCGACGTACCCGAGTGCGGGATGTCGGTCTGCATCACCGTCGACCGCGGCCACGAGGACCACGCTGCCCGGGTCGCCGAGTTCCTGTGCCGTGAGGCGTGGGACCGCCGCGACCGCTATCGCCTGCACACCGTGCCTCTCGACTCGGCCGTGGTCGAGGCGCTGCGGGCCAGCCGTGGTGAACGAGCGCCGGTCATCCTCGCCGACACGGCCGACAACCCCGGTGGTGGTGCCCCCGGCAGCACCCCGTTCGTGATGCGGGCCCTCGTCGAGGCTGGTGTCACCGGTGCGGTCGTCGGGTTGCACTGCGACCGACACGTCGTGAATGCCGCGTTCGAGGCCGGAGTCGGAGCGACGATCGAGGTCGAGTTCAACGCTGGCAGCACCCGTCCGCTCGCTCCCGCATGGAGGACCACGGCCACCGTCCTCGCACTCAACGACCAGCAACTCGTGCCGACACGGGGCGTCTACAAGGACAGCCCGCGACACCCGGGGCGGTCGTGCGCGCTGCAGATCGAGGGTGTTGCGGTGGGCATCACGTCGCACAAGGTGCAGTGCGCCGACGACTCGTCGCTGCACCACGTCGGTCTTCGGCCCGAGACCGCGCAGGTCGTCGTCGTGAAGTCGCGTGGCCACTTCCGCGCCGGGTTCGACCACATCTTCACGCCCGAGCAGATCATCGAGGTCGGCGCTCCCGGCGTCGCCACCGTCGACCTCTGGTCGGTCCCGTGGCAACACGTCCCCCGGCCCGCCTTCCCGCTCGACGACGTCACCTCGTTCGAGCCTGTCGCCGTCGTACACGCCCGGGCTGCGACAGGGGTGGCGCAATGACCCTTCACGTGATCGCCACCGGTGGGACCATCGCCTCGCACCTCGGGCCCGACGGGTGGGGCCAGGTCGGAGGGCGTCAACTCGTCGACGAGTTGCTCCCTGCCGGACTCATCGATGCCAGCACTCACTCGCGGATCGTGGTCGACGACGTCGCCTCCGGTCCGAGCTCGAACCTCGGTGTCGACGACATGTGGCGTATCGGCGACGAGATCGCCGCCCGCCTCGCGGCAGGAAGTGAGGGCGTCGTCGTCACCCACGGCACCGACACCCTCGAGCTCACGGCGTATCTCGCCCATCTCCGTCGCGGGTCGATGGAGGGGGATGCTCCCGTCGTGTTCACGGGTTCGATGCGGGTCCACTCGCACTCGGAGCCCGACGGACCGCGGAACCTCGCCGATGCCCTCGGCATCGCCGCATCGGCCGACGCCCGTGGACGCGGGGTCGTCGTGGTGGCCGAGGGCGTGATCCATCGTGCCGACACCGTGCGCAAGGTCGACGCCCGCTCGGTCGACGCGTTCGTGTCGTCACCTCTCGCTCCACTCGGTGCCGTCACTCGTGGCCGCCCCGAGTGGATGCAGACCGCACTCACCGGACCCGCGGCCACCGCGCTCGGTCCGCACGTCCCGCTGTTGACCTGTGTGCCCGGCGTGTCGAGCGACGAGTTCGAGCGGTCACTCGGCGACGCACCTGCCATCGTCGTCGACGGCTTCGGCGACCTTCACGTCCCGCAAGCGCTCTGGGGTCCGATCCACACGGCTGCGAGGCGGGGCATCCTCGTCGTTCTCTCGTCGTCGGCGTTCACCGACACCTCGCGCTCCGACGACCTCGACCTGCTCGGTGTCGTCGGGGCCGGCGGGCTGACCGCGCAGAAGGCGCGCCTGTTGGTGATGGCTGCTCTCGGTTCGACCCCCGACGTCAGCGCCGCCCGCGAGTTCGTCCTCGCCCACCGACTCGCCTACGACCCCGGATCCAGGAGGACGGACGGATGACCACCGATCTCGCCGCGCTCACCGAGCGCATCCACGAGCTGTCGGCCACCGAGTCGGCCAGGGCCGACGAGGCGTGCATCCTCCGGCTCGAACTACCCAGCCTCGGCTGGGTCGGCCGCTCGGCATCCGGCGGAGTGTGGCGTGAGGGCCCGCGGGCCACCGCCACTCACCCCTTCCGGATCGCCTCGATCACGAAGCCCTTCACCGGCGTGGTCATCACCCAACTCGCCGCCGAGGGTCGGCTCTCCTTCGACGACCCGATCGAGATGCACCTCCCACCCGAGCAGTGCGACATCATCCCGCGGCTGCACATGATCGACGGGGTGTCGTACGGCTCGCGCATCACTGTCCGGCACTGCCTCACCCATGCCAGCGGGCTCTTCGACTACGCGCAGAGCGAGGGCTTCTTCGGCACGATCGCACTCGACCCCGGTCGGCCATGGACGCCTCGGGAGATGCTCGAGGGTTCGATCGAATGGGGTTCACCGCACTTCGCCCCGGGTGAGGGCTACGGCTACGCCTACAGCGACACCGGCTACGTCCTTCTCGGACTCGCCATCGAGCACCTCGACGGACGATCGCTCCACGAGGCGTACCGCGCCCGGATCCTCGAACCGCTCGGGATGACGGCGACCTATCTCGAGGGCCACGAGGCACACCGAGGACCCGAACTCGTCCATGCACACCAGGGAGACTTCGACGTCGCTCCCATCCACGGCACCGCCGACTGGTCGGGCGGCGGGCTCGTCAGTGACGTCGACGATCTAGCCGTCTTCGCCGCCGCGATCCTCGACGGGCGGCTCGTCGACGAACCGTGGCGTTCGGAGATGCTGCGCTGGGACTTCCGCCGTCTCGACCCCGCGCTCCACACGCCGGGCTATCTCGGCTACGCCTTCGGCGTCGACGTGCGCGAGAGCAACGGCTTCGTGCTGCGCGGACACCGCGGTCACTGGGGTGCCCTCATGCACCGCGATCCGCTCACCGGTCTCACCATCACGGGCACGATCAGCCAGGCCGCGATCCGACCCGACCACGTGATGCACGGACTCACCGCAGCCGTCCGCGAGTTCGTCGATCCCGCCGACCTCGGAGGCGTGGCGTGACGGGTCCCACTGCCGGGAGTCGGGCTGCGATCGAGGGTGGGCTCGTCCCCGCCATCCGGATCCGCGGCGCAGCGATCACCGACGACCTGTCGATCCGCGCGCGCATGGAGCGTTACTGCGTGCCGGGCGCAGCGCTCGCCGTCATCGAGGACGGTCGGATCGCGTGGACGGGTGAGTACGGCGCCGTTGTCGCCGGAGGGTCGGCGGTCCGGCCCGACACCCTGTTCCAGGCCGCGTCGATCTCCAAGGCCGTCGCCGCGACAGCGGTGCTCGCCCTGGTCGAGGCCG
>JBEBDM010000043.1:0-4746 GCA_041156905.1 Actinomycetota bacterium
CGGTCTGCGCGTGATCGTCTCGATCCCCAGTCCCTCGAGCGGGGTCCTCGAACTCGGGCCGCTGTCGATCCACGCCTACGGGCTGATGATCGCCATCGGCGTCGTCGCCGGGATCTGGCTCTTGGGCCGGCGCGCCGAGCGCGCCGGAACGGCCACACGCGAGCAGATGAGTTCTGCCGCAATGTGGGGTGTCGTTGCCGGCATCCTCGGAGCGCGTCTGTATTACGTCATCACCGATGCCAGCGAGCCGTGGCGTGAGCCGGCCAAGTGGCTGCGCATCTGGGAAGGTGGCCTCGGGGTTCCCGGTGGGTTGCTCGCCGGTGTGCTCGTCGGCCTGTGGCGGGCGCGCCGACTCGGGATCACCGTGTCGGGCGTGCTCACCGCCGTGGCCCCTGCGCTCCCGCTGGCGCAGGCGATCGGCCGATGGGGCAACTGGTGGAACCAGGAGCTCTACGGACGCGAGACGACCCTTCCGTGGGGACTCGAGATCGACAAGTACCCCGGGACCCTGTTCCACCCGACCTTCCTGTACGAGTCGCTCTGGAACCTCGCCCTGTGCGGTGCGTTGATCCTCGCCGACCGCAAGTGGAAGCCCCGCGGCCTATTCGCCTGGTACGTGCTCGGCTACGCCGTCGGACGGTTCTGGATCGAGGGTCTGCGCATCGACGCGGCCAACAGCGGTGGTGGGCTCCGCCTCAACCAGTGGACGGCGATCGTGGCCGGTGTGCTCGCCCTCGCCTCGCTCGTGGTCGGACGTCGTCGTGTACCGTCCGACTCATGTCCTCCGACAGCGTCCTCTACGAGTTCCGTGAACCCGGAATCGCCCTCCTCACCCTCAATCGACCCGATCGACTGAACGCCTGGAACGGCGACCTCGCTCGCCGGTACTTCGAACTGCTCGACCAGTGCGCGGCCGACGACGCCGTGAAGGTGATCGTGGTGACCGGTGCTGGGAAGGGTTGGTGCGCCGGTGCCGACATGGACACGCTCCAGGGCATCGGTGGCGGGAACGGCGGTCCGCCCGACCCGGCCGCTGCCGCAGGTGGACGCCCGCAGTGGTTCACGACCACGGTGCCCAAGCCGGTGATCGCCGCTGTCAACGGCGCGTGCGCCGGCATCGGGATGGTGCAGGCGCTGATGTGCGACATCCGGTTCGCGGCGGCGGGTGCCAAGTTCACCACCGCCTTCGCCCGGCGTGGTCTGATCGCCGAGTACGGCATGTCGTGGGTGCTGCCCCGCCTCTGCGGGACGGCACACGCCCTCGACATCCTGTTCACCGGGCGGGTCGTGCTGGCCGAGGAGGCAGCCCGGATGGGCTTCGTCAACGAGGTCGTCGAGCCGGAGCGGCTGCTCGACCGGGCCCTCGAGTACGCCACCGAGCTCGCCACCCTGTCGTCGCCGACCTCGATGGCCGTGATGAAGCGGCAGGTCTGGGGCGACTGGGATCGCGGCGTGGTCGCCTCGACCGACGACGCCATCGAACTGATGAAGGCCTCGCTCGTGCGTCCCGACTTCAAGGAGGGGGTGGCCAGCTTCCTCCAGAAGCGGCCGCCGAGGTTCACTCCGGTCCAGCCCTCGTAGGCTGGGGGCCGTGACCCATCGCATCACTGAGCAGCAGGTGGCCAAGGTGGCCCACCTCGCCCGCCTCGACATCACCGCCGACGAGATCGAGCGCTGGACCCCTCAGCTCGAGGGCGTGCTCGCCCACTTCGCCGACATCGATGCCCTCGATCTCGCCGACGTCGAGCCGATGACCCAGCCGTACCCGCTGGTGAACGTGTTGCGCGACGACGTCGTGCGTCCGAGCCTCGACCGCGACGAGGTCCTCGCCGCGGCCCCGGCGGCCGAGGACGGGCGCTTCCGTGTCCCGCCGATCCTCGGAGGCGACCAGTGAGCGTGTCCTCGATCGCCTCCGTCGCCGAATCCGTCCGTTCGGGAAGCGTGTCGGCCGCGAACCTCCTCGACGAACACCTGGGTCGGATCGCTGCTCGCGAGGACGAGATCCACGCGTTCAACCTCGTGACGACCGAGACGGCGCGCGAGCAAGCCGCTGCGGTCGATACCGCCGTCGCTCGCGGCGACGACCCGGGTCCGCTCGCCGGCGTGACCGTGGCGCTCAAGGACAACATGTGCACGCGTGGCATCCCCACCACGTGCTCGTCGAGGATCCTCGACGGCTGGACTCCGCCGTACGACGCCACGGTGGTCGAGCGGCTGCGCGCGGCTGGTGCCGTGATGGTGGGCAAGACGAACCTCGACGAGTTCGCAATGGGTTCGAGCACCGAGAACTCGGCGTTCGGCGTGACCCGTAACCCGCGTGACACCTCGCGCGTCGCAGGTGGCAGCAGTGGTGGCAGCGCCGCCGCCGTCGCGGCCGGGTTCAGTCACGTCTCGCTCGGCAGCGACACCGGCGGCTCGATCCGTCAGCCTGCTGCGCTCTGTGGCGTCGTCGGCGTGAAGCCCACGTATGGATACGTGAGCCGCTTCGGTCTCGTCGCCTACGCCAGCAGCCTCGACCAGATCGGCCCGTTCGCCACCAGCGTGGAGGACGCCGCACGAGTTCTCGACGTCATCGGTGGGCACGACCCGAATGACTCGACGAGCATCCCGCAGGAACGTCCCTCGCTCGTCGAGGCACTCGGTCACGATGTCGCCGGTCTGCGCATCGGCCGGATCACCGACCTGCCCGAGGGTGCCGAGCCCGACGTGCTCGAGAGGCTCGAGGCCGCTTTCGACGCTCTTCGCGCCGCGGGTGCAACGATCGTCGACGTGCAGGTGCCAGCCCTCACCTACGGGCTCTCGGCGTACTACGTCATCGCCCCGGCCGAGGCGAGCAGCAACCTCGCTCGTTTCGACGGCGTGCGCTACGGCCTGCGGGTCGATGCCTCCGACACCAACTCAATGTACGGGGCCACGCGTGCCGCTGGCTTCGGCGACGAGGTCAAGCGCCGCATCATGCTCGGCACGTATGCGCTGAGCGCGGGCTACTACGACGCCTACTACGGCAAGGCGCTGAAGGTCCGTCGGCTCATCCACGACGACTTCGATCGGGCCTATCAGAAGGCTGACGTCCTCCTCACGCCGACGTCGCCGAGCGTGGCCTTCCCGATCGGTTCGAAGGGCGACAACCCGCTCGCGATGTACCTCGTCGACGTGTACACGATCGCCACGAACCTCGCCGGTCATCCGGGCATGAGCGTGCCCTACGGATCCGGGGCCGACGGGCTGCCCGTCGGTGTGCAGGTGCTCGCGGGCACCCTCCAGGAGCCGACGATGTTCCGGGTCGGCGCCGCACTCGAGAGGAGCATGTCGTGAGCGACTGGGAACTCGTCGTCGGTCTCGAGGTGCACGTCGAACTGGCCACCGCCACCAAGCTGTTCTCGGCGAGCCCGAACCGCTTCGGTGACGAGCCGAACACGAACATCGACCCCGTGACGCTCGGGCTCCCGGGCGCACTGCCGGTGCTCAACGGGCACGCGGTCGAACTGGCGATGCGGATCGGTCTGGCCCTGAACTGCACGGTGCAGCCGTGCACGTTCCACCGCTAGAACTACTTCTACCCCGACATGCCCAAGGCGTATCAGGTGAGCCAGTACGACAACCCACTGAACGTCGACGGCTGGCTCGAGCTGCCGGGTGGCAAGCGCATCGGCATCGAGCGCGCCCACATGGAGGAGGACGCGGGCAAGAGCACGCACGTGGGTGGCAGCGGCGGCCGGGTGCACGGCGCCCAGTACTCGCTCATCGACCTCAACCGCGCGGGTGTGCCCTTGGTCGAGATCGTCAGCCGTCCCGACATCCGCAGTGCCGAGGAGGCTCGCCAGTACGTCACCGAGCTGCGCGCCATCCTCGTCGCCGTCGGTGCGAGCGACGCCAAGATGGAAGAGGGCTCGATGCGCGTCGACGCGAACGTCAGCGTGCATCACCCCGGCACCCCGTTCGGGACCCGCTGCGAGATCAAGAACGTCAACAGCGTGCGTTCGCTCGGTCGGGCCATCGAGTACGAGATGCGTCGTCAGATCGACCTCGTCGAGAGTGGTGGCACCGTCCGTCAGGAGACCCGTCACTGGGACGAGAACGACGGTCGCACGCACACGCTGCGCACCAAGGAGGACGCGGACGACTACCGCTACTTCCTCGAGCCCGATCTCGTCCCCCTGGCCCCGTCGGCCGAGTGGGTCGAGAGGGTCAGGGCTGCGTTGCCGGTGCTCCCTGCCGAGCGTCGGGCTCGGCTTGCACTTCTGACCGGTCAGCCGGCCGATGGCGAGGCCGTGATGTCGGTGGTCGAGCGTGGTCAGGACTCCTACGTCGAGGCCGTCGCCCACGTCGGTGGCGATGCGGCTCGCGCACTGGTGTACGTCAAGGAAGCGTTCGCCGACGAGGGTGACGAGCCCCGGGTGCCCGCCGCCGACATCGCGACGCTGACCCGCATGGAGGTCGACGGCAAGGTCACCGCGACGCAGGCCAAGGCGATCCTCTCCGAGCTGCTGGCGGCCGGTGGCGGCGATGCCGTCGCCATCGCCGCGGCGAAGGGCTTCGAGGCGATCGACACCTCGGCGCTCGAGGCGGTCGTCGACGCGGCCATCGCGGCGCAGCCCGACGCGTGGGCCAAGTTCTGCGCGGGTGACGGCAAGGCAGTCGGCGCCATCGTCGGTGCCGTCATGAAGGCCACCCAGGGCAAGGCCGACGGCAAGATCGTGACGTCCATCCTCAATTCGCGGAAGGCGTAACATCGTCGCCGTAGCC
>JBEBDM010000044.1:0-12305 GCA_041156905.1 Actinomycetota bacterium
CTCGCGGACGAGACGCTGTCGAACGCATCCGACGCGCGGGCATCGAGGTGGTCGGCGATCTCGACATGCTCGGTGGCAACGGCCTCGGCGTGCGCACCGACAACAGCAACGACGACTGGACGATGCCACAGGTCGACTCGCTCCCGGCCGACGCCTTCGTGGCCGCAGCCACCGCCGCCGTCAGGTCGGCTGAGGAGCGGCGTCGGTCGACGCGCTGACCGTCGTCGGATTCGATACGAGTCCCTCGAGCAGAAGCACCGCGGCATCGAGCGGCAGGTCGGTGACCTCGGGGATGGTGACGTCGGGGATGTCCGACGTCGGACTCAGCGCCGCGAGGTCACCGATGACATCGACGTCGAGGGCACGCAGCCGCTCGACCGCATCCAGTGACACACCGCGGATGGTCTCGATCGCCAGCCGTGGGATCCTCACCTTGGGCTCGCCGTCGCGCGGGGAGCGCCTCTCGATCATGTAGTTCGCTGCACGTCGCACTCGTCGCGCTGCGTCATCGCCCTCTCCCGTGGCCGCGAGCCGGGCATTCAGTCGACGGACGACCTCGGTCTCGGGATACGAGAGCGACCTGTTCGAGCGTCCCGACCGCCGCGGGTCGAGCCATCCCGACGGAAGGTCGAGCAGCGAGGCGAAGGCGTCGAACGCCGCCTGAGGACGGGCGGGGTCGACGATCACGACGTGCATCCGCTCACGCCCGACGGCCGACATCCAGTTGGCCACCACGGTGGGATGGTCGTTGATGTACCAGAAGACGTGCGGATCACCGTGAGTCGGGCGCGGTCCGCGCACGACGTCGTCGAGCCACTCGGTGAGACCGACCGACGAGCCGAGCTTCACGTCCTGTTGCCAGTGCGAGGCGAGGAGGGCCTCGAGCGGGCGGAGCGTGACCACGACATCAACGCGGTCCCCGCCGAGCTCGTCGACGATCCTGCGGGCGATCTCGGGCGAGGCGACCGCCGCGTTCTCGCCGCTCACCACGGCCCGACCCGGGTGCGACCGCACGTCTGCCGCCACCGCCTGCCATTCGCGGGCGACCTTGCCGGTCGGCGAGATCCCCTCCCATCCGAGCGGTACGCGCAGCACCGAGACGTGTGCAGGTCCGTTCCCCGGGTAGAGGATCCCTTCCGACGCCAGTTCAGGACGCATCGAGGCGAGACAGGTCTGCACGGCCGTCGTCGCCGTCTTCGGCACCCCGACGTGCAGGAGCACTCGTCCGGCGCCCTGCCCCACAGCCGCCTCGGTAGAACGACGTCGACCCCACATCATCGCTCAGTAGTCTCCCACACCGTGACGACGCCCGACCGGAGCGACCGCCGCGCCCGTGCGGTCTTCTGGATCCTCAGCGCCGTCGGTGCGGTGAGCCTCGTCTGGCGCGGACGTCCCCAATGGTTCGCGTTCGACGACTGGACGCTTCTCATCGCCCGACGCCACGTGTGGGAGACCGACGGCCTGGTCGACTTCCTTCTCCTGCCACACAACGAGCACATGCTCCCGGGACTCACGTTGTGGGACATCGGTCTCGCATCGATCTTCGGGATCGACTCCTATCTTCCGTGGACACTCACGATCGTCGCCGTATTCGTGTTCACGGCCGTCGTGCTCCGCCGGGTCATGGCGGCCATCGACGTCCCCCCGTTACTAGCGGCAGCATGGGCCCCCGTCGTCATGGTCTGGGCCGACTTCGGTGGAGCGCTCACATGGGCGCCTGAGACCGTGTTCGTCCTCTATCTCGCACTCGGGCTCGCTCACCTGCTGCTCGTCGTCCCCGACACCGTCAGCCACCAGAAGGCGGCGGCAGGAGCTGCACTGTCCGCAGTGGCGATCCTCCTCCACTCAGGAGCCGCACTCAGCAGCGGTGTCATCGTGCTCGTCCTCGTCGCCGCCCGCCGGTGGCGGGCGGCGGGGTGGAGTTGCCTCCCACTCGGCGGATACGCAGTGTGGCTGGTGACCTGGGGAGGAAGGCCACCCGTCGCCAATGCGGTGCTGTGGCAGGGCGCTGATCCAGCCACGGCCGCCGGCACGACAGGATGGCTTCCTCTCACTCGCGCGATCGCCGGACAGGGATTCGAGTTTCTCGCCGGCCCAGCGGGAGGCGCGGTCTGGTTCGCGGTCGTCGCGGGCGGGATCGTCCTGGTCTGGCATTCACGGTCCACGGCTCAGGGTCGGATCCTTGCCGCACTCACGGGAATGTCGGTCCTCGCCGTGGGGGCCATCGTGCAGTCCCGGTCGAACATCGGCTCGTTCGTGGTGTCGAGCCCCCAGAGCCGCTACTCGGTGCTCGTCGTCCTCCCCCTCCTCCCGGTGGTCGCACTCGAGTTGTACGCGATCGCACGGTGGATCACTCCGAGACTCGGTGGCGATCGTGCCCGGGCCAGACACGCACTCGTTCTCCTCGCGACCGGCTCGTTCGCCGTCGCCGTCGCTGTCCACACCACCCGCGACACGAAGAACACCCAGATCTCATTCGCCGTCCGGCGCACGATGGCCGCCATCGCGAGCACCCCGTCCACTCGCGACTCCCGACCCGACGTCGCGGTGATGCCGGTCAAGTTCGACCTCGGCGTCGGTGGGGTCTGGTCACTCATCGACTGGGGCTGGTACGACCCTGAGCCGACGACCGACTCCGTGGCCCTACTCACCACACAGGTCCGCTTCCTCGTCACCGGAGGAGTTCGTCGCCCCGACGACGAGCCCGTGACACTTCGACCAGACGACCGGGTCGAAGGAACAGACGACGGTGATGGCTGCGTCACGCTCATCCCACGCGCCGAGTCGAACCGAACCCTGATCATCCGCGAGCCCGGCCCCGCATTCCTCTTGATCACCGAGGGCGCCGAGAACGTCGAACTACAGGCCCGTCGCGATGACCACAGGTCCGAATGGAACCGGCTCACGCTCGATCCCACGACATCCGACATCCGCATCCTCAGTGACCCGGACGTCGATCTCTCCATCCGGCTGAGCGGCCCCGCCACGTTCTGCGAGACGTCCATCCAGACGACGAGCGGATGACGACACCTTCAGGAACCGGGGCGCCTGAAACTCCGCACCACGGGTCCGGTCAGGCGTGTCGGGTGCAACTCCGCCGGAGCAGCCCGAGAGTGGCCTCGAGGTCGAGGCCACTCCACTGCACGTCGACACCGCGCTCCTTCTGGCGTTCACGAGGGACCGCACCCGGGAGCGAGTGACGCACCTGGTCGAGACGGCAGGCCTCCGCCACGAGTTCGAAGTTGACGTGCTCCTGGCGGGTGAACAGGTCGACGACACCGGAGAAGCCACGGAGCAACGCGAGCGTGTGCAGCGCCGAGCCTTCGAGGCCGGCGACGTGCACGGCCCTGCCGAGGACCTCGACCTGCTCGCGCACCGACATCGTCTCCGGAGCGATCACGCTCCAACCGTCTGCACGAAGACGGTCCTCCAGTTCGAGATCGTCGTCGAGCCCGCTGATCGGTCGGAGGCCGGCACGGCTGAGCCAGACGTGACTGCCGTCGGTCGTGCATTCTGCTGACTGCAGGCACCGGGCGTGCCAGGGATGCATGAACGCCCCGAACTCGAACCCCGCATCGGCGACGGCGAGTTCGCGAACGGCGACCGGCCCGCGCGACGTGACGACCTCCCGACGCGGCCCCACACCCATGATGTCGAGGATCTCGTGCATCCACGGAGACAACTGCTCGGTCCAGTTGGCGATCCAGATCACCGGCACGTCATCACCGAGCGACGGGAGCCACAACCGCGCCGTGCTCTCGAGGAGGAAATGGCCGTAGTGGTCGTACAGGTACCCCGCGAACACGGCGACATCGTGTTCGGCCAGTGGGTCGCCCACCGGCAGTGCGGGGGCAGGGATCTGCTCGCGTCCCATGCGGCGGATCCCCGTGCCGCGCACGACCGCCTGACCCTCGTCAGTGTTCTCGACCACTCCCGCACCGCCCGACCAGTCGTCGAGAACCGGCCGGGCCACGAGTCGCGCGTCACGGACGCGACGGAGTCGTAGGAAATCGGGAGCGGGGCGACGCTTCCCTTCCGCCATCGCGTCCTACCGGAGGACTCGACGAGCGAGCGACTTCAGACGACGTCGTACTCCAGCAGGCATCGCCTTGGCCACACCGCGGACGACCCGCGAGCGACGAAGTCCACTCACCACCTGCGCCTTGCGACCGACCGGCACACTGCCACGCCGCTTCATCCCCGGGAGCATCCCGGCCATCGGACCCTTCGGATCGACGAGGTCGATGTAGTTGACGCCGTCCTTCCATTTGAACTCCCACGCAGGCGGCGTGTGCACGAACGCACCGAGGTACGTGGCCGGCACCTTGGGTCGGCGGTACGCGTGACCGCGCAGCGCCTTGTACTCCTCGTGGAGGTGGTCGACGTCCTTCTGGGGCGCGTTGGTCGCGACCCCACCATGGAACTGGTGGAACGTCGCCTCGCCGAGAAGGATCACCGGATGGGCGCCGGGCAGGTGGCACGCACGGTGCCAGGTGTCGAGGTTGACGTACCCGCCGCCCCTCGAGACGAAAGCCGGGTCGTACCCGCCGAGCTCGGCCCACATCGTGCGCGACATCGTGATGCTGTTGCTCTCGCCCACTTGCATCAGCCAACGCGGACCACTCGGTTCGTCGAACACCGATGTCTCGAACAGGCGGTAGCCGTTGTTCTTCCAGTCGATGCGACGCAGCATCGCATCCTCGACCTTCTGGTCGTACCCGTGGCGCATGGCCACTCGTTGCGGAACAGGCCCGAGGTACCGCCCCTTCGAGCCGACCACGGCGCGCGGATGGGTGAGCAACCCCTCACGCAGGCGGGCGACGAGACCCGGCGAGGCAAGACGTGCGCCGTCGATGAACACGCAGACACCCGCTCCGACCGCTGCCTCGATGCCCCGGTTGATGGCCGGCACCGGGCTGTGCGTCGGGTTGTCCATCACCACGACCGAGAGGTCGAGACCGAGGTGGGTGAACTTGCGCGCCCTCGGGGGTGTGGGCGATCCGTTGTCGACGATGACGACCTCGTACTGGTCGGCCGTCACGCCCTTCTGGAACGCGGGCGACAGGGAGTACAACGTGCGCGGGAGCTCACGGTCGTTCTTGTAGCTGATGACGACGATCGACAGCAGGTCGTCGCGCTGGAAGGTCCGGCCATGCATGTCAGGACACCTTCCGTGCCGTCACCCGTCGCGGGTACGCACCCGAGACGAGACGGCGGATCTTCTCGAACTCCGCGTCCGGGTCATCGGCCGTACGGACGGCCTGGGCCATCCGCAGCATGCGCCGCAGCAGCGGATCGCGCGGGGAGAGCGCGTATCGACGATCGAGGATGTGATCAGGTGGCACCTCGGACGACGCCAACGCATCACCGAGGATGTAATCGAAGTTCTCCCAGAGCGTCGTGTTCGCACTGTCGGCACCGAGGACGAGGAGCGTGCCCGTCGGGATGGTGTCGAGCGGGATGACGATCAGGTCGGGGCGGGCGATCTGGAGGATCGGGATGATCTTCCACACGTCGCCGGTCCAGTGGCGCGTGCACCGGTCGCGTCGGGCCTGCAACGGGTGGTTCGGGTAGATGTCGTCGACCAGGATGACCGACCCCCGATGGGCGTGCCGCTCGACGTTCATGAAGTCCATGAGCGCGTTCTCGAGCAGGTGCATGCCGTCGATGTAGACGAGATCGAGCGGGCCGAGGCGAGCCGTCTGTGCGGGGTCGAGGAAGAAGTCGTCGCTGAGGCTGACGTGGACCTCGTGGAAGTCCTCGAGCGGGACCGAGACCTGCGGAGCCGGGTCGATCCCGATCGAGGGGCACTTCGACTGGGCGAGGCTCCCACCGAGGTAGACGCCGGTCTCGAAGTAGAACCGCGGCTCGACGGCGGCATGGATCCGCTGGAGGGCCGTCGGGATGACCAGCATGTCGCCAGCGCTCTTCTCGACGTCGGGGACATCGGTGTCGGGCGCGTCGTTCTGCAGGTCGTCATCGATCGACGGCACGTACGCGAGTGGCGCGACGTCGACCATGTCGTCGCGCAGCGAGCGACGGAACACGGTGACCAGGTCGTGGAACGGCCCACGGGCGTCGAGGTGACTACCGGCCACGACGAGTCCGTTCTCCGCAGCCAGCGCCTCCATGCTGTCGGGGTTGAAGCGGTAGCAGTCGACCGGGTAGCGATGGACCGGACCAGTGGACGGAACGGCGACGAGGACCACACCGTCGTCCTTCACCACTCGCGCCATCTCGGCGAAGAGCTTCCAGAACGTCCCGACGTGCTCGAAGGTCTGGCCGGAGATCACGACGTCGTAGGAACGGTCGTCGATCGGCAGGACGCACGACCCGTCGAGGCGGACGTCGACCGTCGGCTCGTCGGCAACGTCGGCCACCACGTACTCGGTGGGCTGGAAGCGGAAGAGGGTGCGGTAGGAGCCGTTCACGTCGGCTCCACCGACGTCGAGGACCTTCAGTGGACGCTGCCCGAGGTCGGGGTCGCGGACCACGTGGTTCTTCACGGCCCGGCGCATCGAATCGAAAGAGGAGTAGTGCATCGCCGTTCCCGGGGCGGTACGCCATCGCTCCGCCGCCGCCGAAGGGTACCATCCGACCCGTCGCGGGATGAGGGAGGCAGTGCCGCATGGAGCAGACCACACCGCACCCTGAGGGCGCCATCGGACCCCATGGCGTCCTCCTCCACCCTGGCGCCCCGAAGGCCGCCACGACGGCCATCCAGTCGTGCCTCGCGGCGCTCCGCGACCGACTGTGGAACGACGGTCTCGTGTACCCCGGCACCGAGCTCAACCACATCGCTGCCAGCCGGGGGGCCCTCGGGATGCCCAACGTCCCCCACGAGGCAGCCAAGGATGCGCGCAAGTGGGCCAACCTCCAGCGCACGGTCGGTCGCCACCCGGGCCGGGCCATCGTCAGCTCCGAACTCCTCGCTGTGTGCAACGACCAGCGCGCCACCCAGGTCGTCGAGGCCCTCGGGGGAGACCGTGTCCACGTCGTCATCACGCTCCGGTCGCTCGGCGCCGTGGTCCCGAGCGCATGGCAGGAGAGCGTGAAGGCCGGGAGCCGGGAGCCGTTCGGGCGATTCGTCGACGACGTCCTCGAGCGGCAAGGCGAGGCGGGCACCGATCCCGCGGGCCGTTTCTGGACCGTGCACCAGCAGGCGCGGATGGTGCGCCACTGGGCGGGAGCCGTCGGCCCTGAGCGGGTGACAGTGGTCCCACTCGACCCCGCTCGACCCGATGACGTCTTCGCGGCGTTCGAGCAACTCATCGGCCTGCCCACCGGCATGCTCGACCCCGCCCTCGCGACCCATGCCAACCGGTCGCTCACGTGGGCCGAGGCCGAGGCCGTGCGCTCGTTCAACACACTCGTCGACATGCCGGGCGAGTTCCAGAACGTCAGCGAGATGCTCCCACCACAGGTCGTGTCGATCCTCGTCGAGTCGCGGCGGCCTCCTGCCGACGAGGAAAGGGCCTCGCTCTCACCCGAGGCGATCGAACGTCTCCTCCCCCTCGCCACGGAAATGACCGACGAGATCCGGGCGAGCGGCGTCCGCGTCCTCGGCGACCTCGACCGGCTGATCCCCGTCGTCGACCATGGTGTCTCCACTCCCACGGAGCCCACATCGGCACCGTTCGACGTCGTGGCGCACCTGCTCCGCTCCCAGCGCGAGTTCGTCCGACGCACGCGTGCCGCCGCCGCGGAGCGCAAGGCCGCCGAACGCCAGACGCGTCGCGCTCGCCGCGGGGCGGTCGAACGCCCCGACTGAGAACAGCGACCGGGTCGGGCCGCCTGACCAAGTGGCCGGGTGTGTTGGCCGGAGTGGGTGGAGCCGTGCCACGCTCTGGCATGGCCAAGAAGTCCGTATCGACGTCCGGGGCGGGCTCCGGCTCACTCGTCATCGCCACCACCAACGTGAACGGACTGCGTGCTGCGGTGTCCAACGGGATCGGCGGGTGGTTCGAGTCGCGCCGGCCCGACATCGTGACGATGCAGGAGGTACGCGCGCCCGACGACCTCGTGCCTGGCCTCGTCGAGTCGGTGGCCGGTTCCGGCTGGTCGGTCGCGCATCACGAGTGCGCGAGCAAGGGACGCGCCGGCGTCGCCGTCGCATCGCGCCACCCGATCGCGGCGTCGCGCGCCGGGCTCGAGGCCGGTCGTGTCGCGTACGACGACAGCGGTCGCTGGATCGAGGCCGACGTCGTCGCGCCCGACGGGCTCACCCTCACCGTCGTCTCCTGCTACGTGCACACGGGCGACGCGGAGTCACCCTCCCGCATGTCGGAGAAGCTCGCCTTCCTCGCGGCGATGACCGAGCGCCTCGAGGCACTCCGCTCCGACGGTCGGCACGTCGTGCTCACCGGCGACCTCAACGTCGCCCACCGCGAGGTCGACATCAAGAACTGGAAGGGCAACCTCACCAAGGCCGGATTCCTGCCGGAGGAGCGCTCGTGGTTCGACGACCTGTTCGGTCGCGGCTGGGTCGACATCGGCCGCGTCCTCGGCGGCGAGGGCCCGGGTCCGTACACGTGGTGGTCGTGGCGGGGCAAGGCCTTCGACACCGACGCCGGCTGGCGGATCGACTACCAGATCGCGACCCCGGGGTTGGCCGAGCGCGCCCGCACCGCCGAGGTCGACCGGGCACCGACCTACGCCGAGCGGTGGTCCGACCACGCTCCGCTGGCCGTCACGTACCAGTTCTGAGAACTCCCCGGCCGGATTCGCAAGAGTTCGGAATGATTGCTCCGCGCCCCTTTCGGAGCCGTCACGGAGCGTGGTAGACACGCGCCGTTCGTCACTGAAAGGGACATCAGATGCGTATTCGTGGACGACTCCTCGTCGCACTCGCTGCCGGAACACTCGCCGTCGGCTCGGTCGGCCTCACCACCTCCACCGTCTCGATCTCGGCTGCCCCGTCGGTCGACACGACCTCGGCCATCGTCCTGCTGAAGGGTGATCCGGTCACGACCTCGGGAAAGGTGACCCGCGGCAAGAACCAGCGCGTCAACCTCCAGGGCACGGCCACCAAGTCGTACCGGGCCCTGCTCTCGGCGCAGCGCAACGACTTCAAGCGCTGGCTGCAGGCCAACGCACCGCAGGCCCGGGTGACCTCCAGCTACGACCTGTCGCTCAACGCCGTCTCCGTCCAGCTCAACGGCACGAGCCTCGCCACCCTCACCCGGGCACCGCAGGTCGTCACCGCCCAGTACTCCGGGCTCTACCACAAGGTGGGCGCTCCGGCCCCCGACCCTGACCTCGCCCTCATCCACGCCGTCGAGGCGTGGGGTGGAGCCGGTGCAGCCGGCGCTGGCGCCGGTGTGAAGGTCGCGATCATCGACTCCGGTATCGATCACGAGCACACCTGCTTCGACGACATGGGTGACAGCGACGGTCGCAACAACCTGACCAACAACAAGGTCATCATCGCCAAGGTGTTCTCGAACACCGCCGCCAAGAATGGCTTCGACGCCTCGGCCGTCGACAGCCACGGCACCCACGTCGCCGGCACCGTTGCCTGCGACGCCGGGACGGCGGCCACCGTCGACGGTGCGGTCATCCCGTACCTCATGTCGGGTGTGGCGCCCGCCGCCCTCCTCGGCAACTACAACGTCTTCCCCGGCACCCAGGAGAACGCCCGCAGCGAGGACATCCTCAACGCCCTCGACGCCGCCTACGCCGACGGGATGCAGGTCGCCAACATGAGCCTCGGCGGTGGTGCCAGCGGCATCCAGGACCTCCTCACCGTGGCTGTCGACAACCTCGACCGTGGCGGCATGGTCGTGGCCGTGGCCGCCGGCAACGAGGGCCCCGGCTACTCGACGGTCGGTTCGCCCGGCAGCGCCGAGCGCGCCCTCACCGCAGGAGCCTCCTCCGTGGCCCACCAGGTCACCGCCTCGCTGACGATCGACTCGACCGAGATCCCGGCTGTGCCCGGTGACTTCGGGACGCCGCCCTACGGCGACACCCACACGCTCGACGTGGTGGAGCCGGTCTCGGCCGCCGACGAATCGCCGGTGATCGCCGGCCTGTCGCTCGGCTGCAGCCCGCTGCCCGCTGTCGCCACCGGTGACGAGCTGTACGCCGTCATCGCCCGTGGCACCTGCGACTTCACCGTCAAGGCCCAGAACGCGCAGGACGCCGGGTACGCCGGCGTCGTCGTGATCAACCGCGTGGCCGGCCCGGCGTTCGCGATGGGGACCAACGGTGCCCCGTCGCAGCCGACGATCCCCGCGGTGATGGTGAGCCTCGACGACAAGGACGCCGTCCTCGGCGGCGGTGACGCCACCCTCGGTGCCCCCGCCTACCGCTCGCCCTTCGGCGAGTCGAACCAGATGGGCGACTTCTCGAGCGAGGGCCCGACCGACGTCGATGCCCGTATCAAGCCCGACGTCGTCGCCCCCGGCGTGAACGTCCTGAGCTCGGTCCCGGGCGGGGAGTTCGCGTTCTACAACGGCACCTCGATGGCGACCCCGCACCTCGCGGGCGCCGCTGCCGTCGTTCGTGGTCAGCACCCGACGTGGACCGCTGCCCAGGTCCGTTCGGCGATCGTGAACTCCGCCGACGATGACGCCCTCTCGGCGTTCCACGAAGGCGCCCTCGCCTCCGACCCGAACCTCACCGGCTCGGGTCTGCTCGACCTCGCCGCTGCCGTGAACGCCGAGGTGCTGCTCGATCGTGTGAGCGTCAGCGCCGGAGTCATCCCCTCCGGGGCTGGCCGTGTCACGACGTTCACCGTGGCGCTCACCGACATCGGCACCCTCAGCGGCGCCCTCTCGGCGACCGTCGACGGCGTCCACGGCGGAGCCACCTACGCCGCCTCCGTCTCGGGGACGACGCTGACGATCACGGTCACCACGACCAAGCGGGCCGTGGCCGGCGCCTCATGGGCGACCGTGCGCCTGCACCAGGACGGCCGCGAGGTCGCCCACCTGCGGGCCAGCGCCCAGATCGCCTGATAACGGGCCCACCCGCACACACGGCACGACCGACCGGAGCCCCGCCCCCGAGGGAGCGGGGCTCCGTCGCGTGCGGCCCGTGACAGCGGGCCCGGAAACGCCGCCCGCAGGTTCGGGAAGATCTTCCGGAAACCTCGTCACACCCCGGTGCGACTCTTGCGTTGTTACCGATGACACCCCGTCATCACCCGACCAGGAGGCTTCCCCATGCACCGTTCCACCGCCCGCACTGCCCGTACCGCCCACCGCGTCCTGCGTGGGACGTCGGGGACCCTCGACACCTGGGTCCCCGCTGGGCGCCGCCTCGTCATCGTCGACCTCGAGAACCTCGTCGGTGGCAGCGCTGCCAGCCTCGAGACCGTCCGCGAGGCCCTCGCCGCCCTCGACGTCGCCATCGGCCGCGACACCCACGACGTCCGCGTCGTGGCCAGCGGCTCGACCCTGCTCACCACGGCGATGAGCCTGCTCGCCTCGACCCGGGTCTCGCTCGGGCGTGGTGTCGACGGCGCCGACCGCCGTCTGCTCGACGAGCTCGACCCGGCCCGTGTCGTCGGCCGTTACGACTCGGTCGTGCTGGTCAGCGCCGACGGCGCCGCCTTCGCCGACCGCGTCACCGTGCTCTCCCGCCTCGGCGTGCCCACCGACGTCGTGGTCGGCGCCGGTGCCTGCTCGCGGCGCCTCGCCGCCGCGGCCCGCACGGTCCGCTCGGTCTACGGCCCGCAGTTCGCCCTCGCCGCCTGAGCGTCCCGCCGGTAGGGCCTCCCGACCGGTGACGCCCGACCACCCGACCCGACGGCGCCATCGCCGAACCAGACCCGAACCGCTCACCCGATCCACCAGACCCTTCAAGGAGAGACCGATGTCCTCGTCCGACTTCCCCGAACTGCCCACCGAGCTCGCCGCCGGGCTCGCCTCCGAATACCACCGCGTCACAGCGGTCGACCCCCGGCTGCGCCGCCTGCAGCGCGCCCTGGCCGACCTCGGCCTCCCCCTCCCGGCCGACTGGGCCGAGCACATCACCGACGAGGAGGGCAACGAGAGCCTGAGGTTCCACGACATCAGCTGGACCGTGGCCCAGCGACTCGTCGCCGCCCTCGAGGACCTCGCCTCGCGTCGCGGTTCCTCCTCGGCGTCGAGCGGCGGCCAGGGCTCGCGGCCGAGCCTGTTCTCACCCGGTCCCGGACCGGCCCCGCAGTTGCTGGCCCCCGAGCAGCCCTCGACCGTCCACATCGAGGTCCCGCGGTGAGCCCGGGCGAGTCGCTCCACCTCGCGCACCTCGACTCCGAGGAGATCGCCTTCCTCGGCTGCCTGAACTCGACCATGTCGCTCGACGAACTCGGCATCGAT